>JBDSAB010000154.1:0-14871 GCA_039922395.1 Caldimonas sp. | reverse complement strand
GGCGTCACGCTGTCGAACGGCGACCGGGTGATGCCCGACCCGATCCTGATCGGCCGCAACGCCGAGAAGATCGAGGCGCTCGCGAAGGCCCACGGCATCGCACGCTGGGGCACGCGGCTCGACGAGGCATTAGCCAATCCGAGCGATACCGTCTTCTTCGATGCCGGCACGACGCAGATGCGGCCGGCCCTGCTGGCCCAGGCGATCCGCGCCGGCAAGCACGTCTATTGCGAGAAGCCGATCGCGACGAACCTAAACGAAGCGGTCGAGGTCTGCCGCCTCGCCCAGGCGTCGGGCCTGAAGCACGGCGCGGTCCAGGACAAGCTGTTCCTGCCGGGTCTGCGCAAGCTCGACATGCTGCGCCGGGCCGGCTTCTTCGGCCGGATGCTGTCGTTGCGTCTCGAGTTCGGCTACTGGGTGTTCGAGGGCGACCTGCAACCGATCCAGCGCCCGTCCTGGAACTACCGCACCGAAGACGGCGGCGGCATGATCCTCGACATGATGTGCCACTGGCGCTACGTGCTCGACAACCTGTTCGGCGAAGTCCAGTCGATCTCCTGCCTCGGCACCACGCACATCCCGCAGCGCTGGGACGAGAGCGGCAAACCTTATAGGGCGACCGCGGACGATGCGGCCTATGCGACGGCGCAGCTGAAGGGCTTCGACGGCGAGCCGGTGATCGCCCAACTCAACATGTCCTGGGCGACCCGCGTGCGCCGCGACGACCTGGTCACCTTCCACGTCGACGGCACCCACGGCTCGGCGGTCGCCGGGCTGACCGATTGCCGTGCGCAGGCGCGCGTCACGACGCCGCGGCCGGTCTGGAATCCGGACACGCGGCAGACGATGCCGTTCTTCGATCAATGGCAGGAAGTGCCCGACTCGCAGGTCTACGACAACGGCTTCAAGATCCAGTGGGAACACTTCATCCGCCATGTCGTCGAGAACGAGCCGTACAAGTACACGCTGGCAGAGGGCGCCAAGGGCGTGCAGCTCGTCGAGGCCGCGCTCGAGTCCTGGAAGGATCGACGCTGGGTCGACCTGCCAGCGCTGAAGATCTGAACTCGAAACACCTTCGTCCGGAGACGGCGCCATGAGCCCATCGATACGCCTTCCGCAGTCCGACGGCTCGCTCACGCGCCTCGTGCTCAGCACGCGGCCGGCCTGGACGGCGCCGGCGGCCCCTCAGTTCAACCGCATCGCGTATTCGGCGGCGCACGTCGTCGCCGACCCGCTCGCGTCGGTCGATCCATGGCTCGGTGCCGCGATCGACTGGGACGCGACGATCGCGTACCGGCAACGGCTCTGGCGCATGGGCCTCGGCGTCGCCGAGGCGATGGACACCGCGCAGCGCGGCATGGGTCTCGACTGGCCGACCTCGCTCGAGCTGATCCGGCGCTCGCTCGATGCGGCCCGCGACGTGCCGGGCGCCCTCGTCGCGTCCGGTTGCGGCACCGACCATCTGGCCCCCGACGCTGCGACGAACGTCGACGGCGTGATCCGCGCGTACGAGGAGCAGATGGCCGCGATCGAGCGCCTCGGCGGCCGCCTGATCGTGATGGCGAGTCGCGCGCTGGCGCGTGTCGCGCAGAAGCCGAGCGACTACGAGCGGGTCTACGACCGCGTGCTGCGCCAGGCTCGCGAGCCGGTGATCCTGCACTGGCTCGGCGACATGTTCGACCCGGCGCTGAAGGGCTACTGGGGACATGACGACGTCGATGCAGCGATGGAGACCGCGCTCGCGGTGATCGGCGCGAATCCGTCGAAGGTCGACGGCATCAAGATCTCGCTGCTCGACAAGGACAAGGAGATCGCGATGCGGCGGCGCCTGCCGCCCGGCGTGCGCATGTACACCGGCGACGACTTCAACTACGCCGAGCTGATCGCCGGCGACGATGTCGGCAGCGCTTCGACCCACCACCACAGCGATGCACTGCTCGGCATCTTCGATGCGATCGCGCCGGCGGCCAGCGCCGCACTGTCGGAGCTCGCGGCCGGCCGCACGGCGCGCTTCCACGAGATCCTCGCGCCGACGGTGCCGCTCTCACGCCACATCTTCCAGGCACCGACCCGCTTCTACAAAACCGGCGTGGTCTTCATGGCGTGGCTGAACGGCCACCAGTCGCATTTCACGATGGTCGGCGGGCAGCAGAGTGCACGCTCGCTGTTTCACCTTACCGAGCTGTTCCGCTTGGCCGACGCGGCCGGCCTGATCGAACAACCGGACCTGGCCGTCGCCCGCATGCAGCACCTGCTGGCGCTGCACGGCGTGGACGGCTGAGTCGTCGGTCCGACGCATGCGCGATTTCTCGACCGATCACCGATGGCTGTCGATCAACACCGCGACGGTGCGGGCGCAGTGGAAGCTCGATCGCATCATCGAGGAGTGCGCGCGGCGCGGCATCCGCGCGATCTCGCCGTGGCGCGACCAGGTCGCGGCGGTCGGCCTCGATCGCGTCGCCAGCTTGCTGCGTGAGACCGGCATCGTGCTGTCGGGCTACTGCCGCGGCGGCATGTTTCCGGCGTCGACGGTCGAAGGTCGCCAGGCCGCGATCGAAGACAACCGGCGCGCGATCGAAGAGGCGAAGACGCTCGATGCGCCGTGCTTGGTGCTCGTCGTCGGTGGCTTGCCGGGTGCGCTGCAAGGACGGCTCGAGAGCAAAGACCTTCGGGCGGCCCGGGCCGATGTGCAGGACGGTATCGGCGCGATCCTCGACCATGCGAAGAACGTCCACATGCCGCTCGCCATCGAGCCGCTGCACCCGATGTACGCCGCCGATCGCGCTTGCATCAACACGCTGGAACAGGCGCTCGATGTTTGCGACGTGCTCGACCCCGGACGATCGGGCGCGCTCGGCGTGGCGGTCGATGCGTATCACGTGTGGTGGGACCCGAAGCTTGCCGCCCAGATCAAGCGGGCCGGGCGCGAGCGGCTGCTCGCGTTCCATGTCTGCGACTGGCTGGTGCCGACGCGCGACCTGCTGAACGACCGCGGGATGATGGGCGACGGCGTGATCGACCTGCCGCAGATGCGCGGCTGGGTCGAAAACGCCGGCTTCGCCGGCTATTCGGAAGTCGAGATCTTCTCGGCCGAGGACTGGTGGAAGCGCGACGGCGGCGAAGTGCTCGACACCTGCATCGGCCGCCATCGCCGCGCGGTCTGACGCCCCGCTCCCCGCGACACCGGCCAAGCCGGCCGCGTCTCGTCAGGCTGTTGCGAAAGTCGTTCTGCGCACCTTGCGCACGCGAAACGCACTCGCGACCATCACGATCTGGACCAGCGCAATGCCGAGCCAGACCTGCGAAGGATGGTGGTGGTCCATCAGCGCGCCGAACAGCAGCGGCGCGACGGCCTGCCCGATATCGAGGCCCGAATAGACAACACCGTAGACGCGGCCGGTTGCGTTGTCAGGTGCCGAACGCTTGACCAGCAGGTCGCGCGACGGCGCGGCAATGCCGGCGCCGAGTCCCATCGCACCGAACAGCACCGGCACCGCCGCTGCCGGAACCGACGTGAAGCCGATGACCAGCGCGAGCGCCGCGGCGACGGTAAAGCCGATGCCGACAATGCGCTCGCAGCGCGCTGGGTCGGCCGCCAGAAAGCCGCCGACCACCATGCCGCTCGCGCTCGCGACCATGTAGATCGTCAGGCACATCGCAGCCACTGCGGTCGGCACGCCGTGCAGGATGCGCGCCGCCTCGGGCGCGAACGCCTGGATGCCGCTCAAGGCCATCGCGTAGAAAAAGAAGAACGCGAAGCACATCCAGACCGCGGGGATGCGCAGGAAATCGAGGTCGCCGCCGACTGCGCCGGGCCGCGCCGCGGCGGTCGCTGCCTTGACCGCCGGCGGTGGATCGAGGAGCAGCCGGCGCCGGTTGACGAGAAGCACCGCCAGCACTGCGAACGCGAGAACACCCGCCGCCACCAGCGCAATCCGCCACGAGAACGCGATCGTCAACGGAACCAGCAGCGCCGGCGCCAGGCCCCAGCCGAGGCTGCCGGTGATGCCGTGCACGCTGAAGGCATGGCCGAGCCGGGACGCATGCACCTTGCGGTTGAGCAGCGTGTAGTCGACCGGGTGGAAGACGCCGTTGCCGATGCCGGCCAGCACCGAGAACGCCGCCAGCATCGCGTAGGACTGGCTGGCCGCGAATCCGAACGCCGCCAGCCCGAGCAGCGCCAGACCGCAGAACAAGACCGGCCGCGGGCCGAACCTATCGACGACAAAGCCAGACACCGTCTGCACGACGCAGGAGACGACGAAGAAGATCGTCATCAGCAGGCCGAGCTCGGCATAGCTCACGCCGAATTCCGACTTCAGCCATGGAAAGAGCGGCGCCAGCAGGAGCTGGCTGAAATGGCTGATGCTGTGCGCCAGGCCGACCAGCCCGATCAGCGCGGCATCCTTGCGGATCGGATGAGCGGGGGCGACAGTAGCGGCAGTCATGACGGAAACGGCAGGGAGAACGGCAGTTATCGTAGCCGCGGCAGGCCGGTCGACATGGCGTCGGGTCTCTTCGAGGCGTCCTGCGGACCGGGGGATTTTTCACGCATTGCGGTCGGCGCCAATTGGCAAGGCGCCGGGGGATGCGTAGACTGCCTGTTGGGTCGCCGGGATGCCCCCGGTCATGCGGTTTCGGGAGAACTCGTGCTCACATCCCTGTTCGGCGATCTCGGACCCGGCAAGGACCCCGATGGAAAGAAGGCCTCGCCGGCCGACGGCGAGGCGCCGGTCGCATTCGAAGCCACCGCCATCATGGAAACGGTCGCCACCGAGGTCAACGATCGCGGCCAGATGGTCGATCGCCATTCGCGCGATCTGGTCGTCAGCGGGTCGCCGGCCCAAGCGATTCGCGATCACTTCGCGGCGACTCGCGCCGATCTCGAAACCGCGAGTTCGATGATCACGCTGCTCGACCCGGTCGGCGTCTGGGCATCGGCGGTGATCAAGGCCTTGTCCGATGCCGGCGGCCAACCGATCGAGCGCCTCCACCTGCGCGAGAAGACGACGCTGCGCACCCTTGCGATGATCGAGCGGACGACGCTGGTGCGCCGCCATGAAGACACGCTGCGCATCTGCCATGCGGACGTCCGGGCACCGGGACCCGACAACGCCGAAATCCCGATTGCGCTGATGGAACGCAGCCAGATGACCGCGATCATCGTCGGTCCGATGCAGCCGCATTCGATCGACGCGCTGCTGCAGTCGCTGCTGCAGGCGACGACGTTGCCGACGTGGCGCTGCCCGAACCTGCTCTTCATGCTGCCGCCGAGCGCGGTCTGGATCGCCAACAAGGTGGGCGCGGTGGTCTGGCCGGCCCGCCTCAACGTCCATGTGCTGAACGAGTCGATGACCGGCGCATCGTCGGTCTGGAACGCAATGCTCGGCATGTGGAACCGCGTCAAGTCGCAACCCGGCTGGGATCCGACGGCGCAGGCCACAGGCACCGTCGACGTTTCGATCGGTGGCCGCAAGTCGGGCGATGTGTCGGTGACCGCCGCCGCGTCGAGCGGTGCCGGCATTGGCGGCGTCGAGGCGACGCCACCGGTCATGCGCGTCAGCCGCACCGTCCTCGATCCGTCGCGCGCCCGCGAGGCACTGGCCGCCATGCTCACGCTCGACGGCCTGCTCGGCTGCGCCGTCGTCGACGGCAACACCGGCCTCGTCATCGCCCGCGAAGTCCGCGAGGAGCAGCCGGTCGACATCGAGCTCGCCGCCGCGGCCTGCTCTCAGGTCCTTCGCACACATCGCCAGGCCGCCCGCAACATGGGCCTGTCCGAGCACATCGAAGAGATCATCACGACGGCCGGCGCGAGACATCAGCTGATGCGGGCGCTGCCGCGCCATCCGAACCTCTTCCTGGTCGCGCTGCTCGACAAGCACCGCACGAACCTGGCGCTGGCGCGCTTCCAGCTGATCGAGGTCGAACGCGCGCTGTCCTGAGGCTGAGCCGCCGCGCGGGTTCAGGCGGTGCTGTTCGCCCGCAGTGCCAGCGCCTTGTTGGCCAGCGCATCGGCCCGTTCGTTGTGTGGATCGCCGTTGTGCCCACGCACCCAGCGCGTCGAGACCCGTCGCGCATCGGCCACCGCGAAGAGCCGTTTCCACAACTCCAGGTTGGCCACCCTCTCGCCCTTCGAGTTGCGGAACCCCTTGCGTTCCCAGCCGATCCGCCATTCCATCAGTCCTTTGAGGACGTACTGGCTGTCGGAGACCAGTTCCACCTCGGCGCCGGCCGGAACCCGCGTCAGGCCCTCGACCGCCGCGGTCAGCTCCGCGATCTGGTTGGTGCCGTGACCGATGAAGCCGTAGTGGTCGGTCTCGGTTCGGCCATCGGGCTCGATGACGACCGCGCCCCACCCTGCCGGTCCCGGGTTCGAGGGCGCGCAAGCACCGTCGGTGTAGGCCGTCCACTTCATGACAGGTCGCGTTCCATCACAGGTTCGAGCTCCTTGCGCCGACGAGCGGCGGTTGCCGGCGCCGGCGTTGCGTTCGGGACCGCACGCTGATCGCGGACGAGGCCCACCAGCCTCATGCCGCGCACACGCTTGACGGCGACGATGAAATAGACCGCGCCGAAGACCGGCCACCAGCGGTCGCCCGTGCCCTCCATCCAGCCGAGCCGCGTCAGCCACTTCTCGGATCGGAACGGCGGCAGGTAGCAGCCGAAGCGGCCGGCTTCGACTTCGAAACTGAGCAGCCGCAACCAGTCGCGCAGGCGGCGATAGCCGATGAACTCGCCCGCGCTGGGCAGAAAAAGATTGCGCTGGCGGCGCTTCCAGAACATCCGGCGCAGTCGACCCAGGTGCTGGCGCAGACCCCACAGACTTGCCGGATTGAAACCGACGACGACCACCCTTCCTTCGGGGACGAGCACGCGCTCGACCTCGCGCAACGCGAGGTGCGGGTCGCGGGCCATCTCGAGCGCATGCGGCAGCACGACGAGATCGAGGCTGTGGCTGTCGAACGGAAGCGCATCGAAGTTGCAGTGCAGGGCCACGCCGACGCGCGGCAGTGCCGTTTCCTTCAACGGAGCGCCGGCCTCGATGCCTTCGGTGGCGACCCATCGGTGCGGCATCCGGTTCGCACGCAGCGCATCGAGTTCGACGAGGCCGAGCTGCAAAGCGTGAAATCCGAACAGATCCGCAACAACTTGATCGAGATGACGCTGTTCCCAGTCGAGCAAGTAACGCCCCGCCGGGGCCTGAAACCACTGGGTCAAACTTATAATCGCGCTGTCTTCCGTCATGAGTTCGACTGCTGTCTCCGCCACCACCGATCTCGGCCTCCAAGGCTCGATCGCAGCGGCGCCGCGGTCGACGTCGGTGCGATGCCCGTGTGGCTGCCGCAATCGATGCACCGGAGCCGTCGCCCGCGGCGATTCTAGTGAAGCATGACGACCGCCCTCGCACCCTGATGCCCGACCGGACGCCGGCGCGCCGCGAGATCCCGCCGTCCATGCTGCGCACGTCGTGGCCGCGACCCCGGAGACGCCGAATCCGATGATCCGCTCGATCCAAATCCTGAAGCGCGTTCGCATCAGCAACGCCCTCAGCCTTCTCGTCCTGCCTGCATTCATTCTGGGCGGGTGCGCCGCCCCCGGCAGCCTCACCACACCGCCTCAGAGCCCCTCCCCTCCGATCGCCAGTGCCCCAGCGGCTTCGCCCGACACGAAGGCCACGCCCGCGGCGACGGCGCCAACGCCCGCTCCGGCCGTCGCGGCTCCGATCGCCGCGGCGCCTGACGCCCCAGCCGCCGATGCAACGGCGGTGGCCGTCGACCCGCTGCGTCCCGACGTCCGCCTCGATCTGAACGATCGATCGGCCCGCGTCGATCTGTGGGAGCGCGTGCGAAGCGGCTTCGCAATGCCCGATCTCGATACGGATCTGGTGCGCGAACGCGAGCGCTGGTATGCATCGCGGCCCGACTACGTGCAGCGCATGACGGAACGTGGCAGCCGCTATCTGTTTCACATCGTCGAAGAGCTCGACCGGCGCGGCATGCCGACCGAGCTCGCGCTGCTGCCTTTCATCGAGAGCGCGTTCAATCCGCAGGCCATGTCGACCGCGAAGGCGTCCGGCATGTGGCAGTTCATCCCGTCGACCGGCCGCGACTTCCTGCTGCGCCAGAACGTCTTCCGCGACGACCGCCGCGATGTGCTCGCATCGACCCGCGCCGCGCTCGACTATCTGCAGAAGCTGCACGGCATGTTCGGTGACTGGCAGCTCGCGCTGGCGGCCTACAACTGGGGCGAAGGCAGCGTGCAGAGGGCGATCGCGCGCAACCAGAAGGCCGGCCTGCCGACCGACTACATCAACCTGAAGATGCCCGCCGAGACGCAGCTCTACGTGCCGAAGCTGCAGGCGGTGAAGAACATCGTCGCCCGTCCGCAGGACTTCAACCTGACGTTGCCCCAGCTGTCGGACCATCCTTACTTCGTCAGCGTCAAGATCGACCGTGACATCGACGTGGCCCTCGCGGTGCAGCTCGCCGGCATGAGTTTGGAAGAGTTCCAGACCCTCAATCCGCAGATGAACAAGCCGGTGATCCTGGCGGCCGGCACGCCTCAGATCCTTCTGCCGTACGACAGCGCGAACCGGTTCGTGCGCCAACTACCGCAGCATCGCGGCCCACTCGCCACCTGGACGGCGTGGGTGGCACCGTCGACGATGCGCACGGCCGAAGCGGCCCGGCACATCGGCATGAACGAGGACCAGCTTCGCGAGATCAACCGGATTCCGTCGCGCATGCTCGTCAAGGCCGGCTCGACGCTCGTCGTGCCGCGCACCCAAGGTCGGCATGCCGACGTGTCGCCGCAGATCGCGGACAACGCGATGATGGCGCTCGCGCCCGACGCGCCGCCGCTGCGCAAGGTCGCGCTGAAGGCAGGCCGCAAGGACACGGTGGCCTCGGTCGCGGCGCGCTACCGGGTCAGTGCGGCGCAGGTGGCGCAGTGGAACGACTTGTCACCGTCCGCAGCCTTCAAGCCGGGCCAGACTGTCCTCGTCTACGTGGCCGCAGGCAAAGCCGCAGCAAAAGGCAGCCGCACCGCGCAGACGGTCGGTCACAAAGGCCAGCGCATCGTCGTGACCTCGAGCAAGGCCGCGCCGAAGACGAAGGGCGAGCGCGTCGCGCGCAAAGGCGGCGAGCACCTCGCTCACAACTGAGCGACCCCGAATCTCCGGAAAGCCTTTCCGCCGCGCCTGTCGCGGCGGAGTTCTTTGGACTACCGACGATCCACGAGCGCGTGCGCGATCGTGCCGAGGTCGACGTACTCGAGCTCACTGCCGATCGGCACACCGCGCGCAAGCCGCGTGACGCGGACACCGCGCAACTTGAGGGCCTGGGCCAGCACATGTGCGGTGGCCTCACCCTCGGCAGTGAAGTTGGTCGCGATGATCACCTCCTCGGTGACGCCGTCGCTGGCGCGCGCAAGCAGCTGATCAGCGCCGACATCGCGCGGACCGATGCCGTCGAGCGGACTCAACCGCCCCATCAGCACGAAGTAGAGGCCGCGATAGCTCCCGGTGCGCTCGAGCGCGGCCTGATCGGCGGGCGTTTCGACGACGCACAGCTGGCGCACGTCGCGAGCGGGATTTGCGCAGATGCTGCAGACCGGCGCCTCGGTGAAGGTATGGCAGCGCTCGCAATGCCGGATCGAAGCCACCGCGGCCTCCAGCGACTTCGCGATCCGGCGTGCGCCCTCGCGGTCGTGCTGCAGCAGATGGAAAGCCATCCGCTGGGCCGACTTGACGCCGACTCCGGGCAGGCGGCGCAGCGCGTCGACGAGCGCGTCGAGTGAGGGCTCAGCCACGCACGTGGCTCCGCCCGTCAGCGCGTCGGACCCTGGCGACGGCCGCTACCGGCACGCCGGTCCTCAGAATGGCAGCTTCATCCCGGGCGGCAACGCCATCCCGGCCGTCAGCTTGCCCATCTTTTCCTGGCTGACTTCCTCGGCCCGTCGGATGCCGTCGTTGAAAGCGGCAGCCACGAGATCCTCGAGCATGTCCTTGTCATCCCCGAGCAGGCTCGGATCGATGTGGATGCGTTTGACGTCGTGCTTGCAGGTCATCGTGACCTTGACAAGCCCGGCGCCCGACTGCCCCTCGACCTCCACCAACGCGAGCTCGTCCTGGGCCCGCTTGAGGTTTTCCTGCATTGCCTGCGCCTGCTTCATCAAACCGGCGATCTGACCCTTCATCATGTGTTTGCTCCTGCCTTGTTCATAGCGATTTGACGGATCCGGGGACGATGCGCGCCGTCTTGTATTGCGACATCAGCGCGCGCACCAGCGGATCGTTCTCGATCGTCTGCTCCGCCTCGGCCAGGCGACGGGCGCGCTCCGCGACGTCTCGCAGCGCGGGCGAATCGATCGCGGCGCCGGCCTCGGTCTCGACCCGGACCGCACGACCGACTGCCTCACTCAGCGCAGCCTGCAGCTTGTCGCAATGGGACGCCGCGCGCAGCATCTCGCGCTCGACCCGCAAGCGCCAGACCATCGGCGTCGTCGCTTCGTCGATCGCAACGCACTGCGCCTGCATCGCCAGCTCGCGAACCAGCGCGCCGATGCTGCCGCCGTCGATCAGCCGGCGCACGGTCTCGGTCCAGCGATCGCCCAGGCGCTGCGGGTCGACACCGAGCGGCTCGGCTGCGGCGGAAGCTTGGGGCGCGACCTCGGCGACGACCTCCGCCTTCTCGGCCGAGGGCCAGGCATCCGGCGATGCGTCTGGCGCATCGATCCAGGCTGGCGGCTCAGAGACCGACGGCGCGATCGCCTTCGGCCTGGTCACGGGTTGGACCGCTTCACCGGACGAACGACTGGCGACATCGCGCGGCGCCACGGCACCTTGCTCACTCGAATCAGCGACTGCCGGAACAGCCGACGGCTTGCCGCTTTCGGTCGGCGAGGCCGGGACACGCAGCGCCGAGCGGACCGGGGTCGCGACAGCCGCGGCAGCCACAGCCGGTCGGGTCGTCGCTGCAGCAGCGCGCGGTGCAGTCACAGCAACCGGCGCCGGCGTTGATCTCGCCGCTGTCGTGTCCGCGGCGGGAAAGGCGAGCAGGCGCAGCAGCACCATCACCAGACCGCTGTATTCGTCGGGCGCCAGCGCGATCTCCGCGCGCCCATGCAGCACGATGCTGTAGAGCAGTTGCGTCTCGTCCGGCGCGAGCACGGTCGCAAGCCGGGCCAGCGCGGCCGCATCGGGATCGCCGGAGTCGGCGGCCTCAGGGACGACCTGGAGCACCGCCATCTGTTGCAGCAGCGCCGCCATCTCCTCGAGCGTGCCGGCGGACGAAAGACCGAGATCGCGGAGCTGGTCGATTGCAGCGATCACGGCAGTGCCGTCACGTGCCGCCAGCGATTCGACGAGGCGCACCGCGTGGCTGCGGTCGACGGCACCGAGCATCTGGCGCACACCAGCCTCGTCGATTGCGCCCGCGCCATGCGCGATCGCCTGGTCGGTCAGCGACAACGCATCGCGCATCGAGCCGCGCGCGGCGCGGGCGATCAGCTGCAGGGCCGGCGCGGCCGCCTCGATGCCTTCCTGCGCCAGCACATCGGTCAAGTGCTCGTGGACGGTCTGCGGAGCGAGCGGCCGCAGGTTGAACTGCAGGCAGCGCGACAGCACCGTCGGCGGCACCTTCTGGGGGTCGGTCGTCGCGAGCACGAACTTCAGATAGTCCGGCGGCTCTTCGAGCGACTTCAGCATCGCGTTGAAGGCGTGGTTCGACAGCATGTGCACTTCGTCGATCATGTAGACCTTGAAGCGCCCCGTCACCGGCTTGTAGACCGACTGGTCGAGCAGCTGCGTGATCTCGTCGACACCGCGGTTCGACGCCGCGTCGAGTTCGACATAGTCGATGTAGCGGCCGGCGTCGATGTCGCGACAGGCATCGCAGTTGCCGCATGGATGGGCGGTGATCCCGCCCTGCCCGTCGGTCCCGGTGCAGTTGAGCGATTTGGCGAGGATGCGCGAGATCGTCGTTTTGCCGACGCCACGCGTCCCGGTGAAGAGGTAGGCGTGGTGGAGGCGCTGCTGCGTCAGCGCATTCGACAACGCCTGCACGACGTGCGGTTGCCCGACCAACGAATCGAAATCGCGCGGACGGTACTTGCGCGCCAGAACCAGGGTCGACATCCGATCGATTCTACGAGGGCGAACCTTCGGTCTCGGCATGCCAACACCGCTCGTGCCGGATAATGGAATCCCGCAGCGCGTGTCCCACCCGATGAGCCTCGACCCCCATTCGGCCACGCCGCCGTCCGCCGCTGCCGATGTTGCATCCGGCGCCTTGAGCTACCGCTCGGCCGGCGTCGACTACGCGTTGATCGACCCGTTGAAAGTCGCCGCTCAGCGTGCCGCGTTGGCGACCGGCGGCCACCTGGCGATGCACGGCTTCAAGGAGGTCGCCGCATCGCGCGGCGAGTCGGCCTACGTCGTCGACGTCGGCCCGTTCTATCTGGCGAGCATCGTCGAATGCCTCGGCTCGAAGGCGCTGGTCGCGGACGAGATGCAGCGCCTCACCGGTCGCAGCTACTACGCCGAGATCGCGCAGGACACCATCGCGATGGCGATCAACGACCTCATCACGGTCGGCGCCACGCCGCTCGTCGTGCAGGCTTACTGGGCTGCCGGCGGCTCGGCGTGGTTCGCCGACGCGGCTCGCGCCGAAGCGCTCGTCGCCGGCTGGAAAGCCGCGTGCGACCGCTGCCAGGTCGCCTGGGGCGGCGGCGAGACGCCGGCGCTGGCCGGAATCGTCGAAGCAGGCCGCATCGATCTCGCCGCCACGTGCACCGGCCTGATCCAGCCGAAGGCGCGGCTGTCGCTCGGCGATGCACTCGCACCCGGCGACGCCATCGTGTTGCTCGCATCGAGCGGCATTCACGCGAATGGCGTCAGCCTCGCCCGTGAGCTCGCGAAGCGCCTGCCGCAGGGTTATCTGACGCCGCTGCCGCAGAGCCGCGACGGCGTCACCTACGGCGACGCGCTGCTCGCACCGACGATCCTCTATTCGCCGGTGACCGAAGCGCTGGCTGCGGCCGGCGTCGTTCCGCACTACGCGGCGAACATCACTGGCCACGGCTGGCGCAAGCTGCTGCGCCATCCCGCGGCGCTGCGCTACCGCATCCACACACTGCCCGAGGTACCGCCGGTATTGCAGTTCATCCGCGAACAGGCGGATCAAGATGCGCGCGCCGCCTACGGCACTTTCAACATGGGCGCGGGATTCGCGCTCTTCGTGCACGCCGACGACGTGGCGCGCACGCTCGACGTGGCGCATGCGCAGGACGTTCGGGCCTGGCACGCCGGCAACGTCGAGGCAGGCGCGAAGGAGCTGATCATCGAGCCGCTCGACCTGGTGTTCTCCGGCGGCGAGCTTCAATTGCGCTGACCAGAGGGACAACGGCGTCGCCGGTAGAATCACCGGTGACGGGCCTCCCCGCATGGAAGCGCGGCCAACCGGGTCAGGTCGGGAACGAAGCAGCCCCAACCGTTGTGACCAGTGCCGGGGTAAGGCTCGTCACCTTCGATACGTGATGGTTCGACGCCTCAGCGAAAACCACCGGCCCGTGTCGAAAATGCATCCTCGACCGCCCGCTCGATCACCTCGTAGAGCGGCCGGATCATCGGCCGCATGCCTTCCACGACCTTGCTCGAGCTGAGCAGCGACGGAACCCGCGTGCCACGATGTTCGATCGGCCCGCCGACCGCGCGGATGTCGAAGCCGATCCGCGAAAAATGGCTCGCCAGGCGCGGCTCGGTCAACACAAACACATGCTCGACGCCGACATGGCGGGCGATCGCGGTGGCCCCGAGATAGAGGCTCACCGGAATGAACGGAAAGCGGGAGCTCGGTCCTTGCGGCTGAAAGTCCGCATCCGAGATCGGGGACGGGCTCAGCGCCTCGCCCTTGCGTTGCCGAAAGCCCGCGACGACCGCCAGACGCGAGACTTCACCGATTTCCGTGCGCGTCATCTGCGCCGGATCGACGATGCGCCGGTCGATGACGTCCTGACACGTCTCCTCGAGCGGCAGCAGAAAGCTCGGATCCTCCGGGCGACAGACGATGAGCCGCGTGCAGCCGACGGGCTCTCCGTTGCTGCGCCGACGCAGCAGGCAATGAAAGGCGTGCCGGTCGAATTCGTCAGTCTCTCGACCATCCGGCCGGACCGGCTCCCAAGCCAGATCGCGGCAATAGACGTCGTGCCGGATTCGAAAGACCTGATCCAGGCTTTCAGCGTCGAACGCGGGCAACAGTTCGAAGAACTCCTGGAAACGCGTTCCGAGGTCGCCGGACTCGGCGCGTTCGCTCACGGCGCGTCTACGGTTCGAACAGGACGCATGCGACCGCATTTCCAGGCTGCGCGTCGCGCAAGCGTCGGGAGAAATCTGCCGGGACAATGAACCGGAGTGTTCAGGAATCGGCTGGCATGCATGCGATATCGCGGGGGATCTGCAGGGTCAATTATCGTGATCGTGCACCGCGCAGCCGGTAGGGTGACTACCATGCGCCGGCGGCGCCTTGGAACCGTCTTTCAGTCCATCAATTCGGCTGGCGCCGTCGGCTCGGCCGCGGTGCTCGGCGGCGGCGCGGCGGCAGCGCTCTTGCGCAGCGCCTCGCGCGCGTCCTGCAGTGCATTGTTCAGCGTTCGGGTGCTGACCCGCAAGACGCGCGAATAGCGCTTGACGACCCTCTCGAGCGCAATGGGCAAGCGCGCGATTGGTTGCAGCGCGACCGCATCGACAGCCTCGTTGGCCGCACTGGCCACCATTTGCAGCACTTCGGCATCGCCGACCGGCGTGCCGACCGGCGCCGTCGGCGACAGGCGGCGTGTCATGTGCAGGATGTCTTCGCCGATGCCCCAGCG
>JBDSAB010000153.1:0-3291 GCA_039922395.1 Caldimonas sp. | reverse complement strand
CCGGCAAGTCGCGCACGCTGCAGCCATCCTGCAGCGCGAGCGCCGCCGCGGTGCCGGCCGCCTGACCCATCGCGAAGCAGGCACCGGACACGCGCGCCGCCGAATGGCCGTCGTGCGTCATCGATGCGCAACGACCGGCGACCAGCAGGTTGTCGGCGCCGCCCGCGGTGGCGCGGCGCGGCAGCAGCATCCGGTACGGCAGCTGGTTGTAGCCGCGCGATTCGGGGATCGGCGGCCAGCCCCATTCGACGTCGCCGGCGACGTGCTTCTCGAGCGGCCAGCCGTTGACGCCGATCGCGTCGTCGAAGCTCGCGCAGGTCAGGACGTCCTCGCCGCGCAAGCGGTACTCGCCGATGAGGCGCCGCGTCTCGCGGATGCCGAGCTGCGGCGCGATGTCGAGCGCGTACGCGCCCTCGAAACCCGGCACCTGGGCACGCAGGAAGCGCAGGTAGTCGACGATCTGGCGCCGGCCCTCGAGCTCGCCGGCACTCAGCGAACGCGCGTCGGTGCCGTCGGTCGCCGAGCCGTCCGGGTTGCGCAGCTGGGTCACGTTGACGCGCCATTCGTACGAGTGCTTCTGCGGCCGCACGATCGCGCCGCGGCGCGGAAAGCGGAACTCGCCGGACGCCTCGGCCGAATCCATCAACTGCGGGATCGTGCGCCAGGCATCGGCGGCGCGCACCGGATCGACGTTGCCGACCCGGAACATCAACGTCGGGTACAGCAGGTTGCCGTGGTCGTCGCCCTTCTCCATCGGCACGCCGGCGCGGTGCGCGATCTCGCCGTCGCCGGAACAGTCGATGAAGACGCGACCGCGGATCGCCAACCGGCCCGACTTGGTCTCGACGAACAGGGTCTCGATGCGGCCGTCATCGGCGCGCGCGACGCCGGCGGCCAGCGCATGAAACAACAGGTCGACGCCAGCCTCGACGAGCAGCGCGTCGGCAGCGCACTTGAACGCCGACATGTCGTAGGCCTGCGCGTGGATCTTGCCGAAGATCAGGTGCGGCTCGTTGAGGCCGTCGAGCGCGCGCATGCGGTCGAGCAGGTCGTCGGCGATGCCGTGCACGACCTGCCGGATCGTGCCGTGCACGTTCGCATGCAGCCCGCAGAAGTTGGTGACGCCGGCGGCCGTGCCCATGCCGCCGAGAAAGCCGTAGCGTTCGACCAGCAGCACCTCCGCGCCCACGCGGGCAGCGGCCGCCGCCGCCGCGATGCCAGCCGGTCCGCCGCCGAGGACAACGACGTCGAACGTGCCGAACAGGGGCACCGCGCGCGCCGGCTCGGTGACGGTCGCCGCACGGGTGGCATCGGAAGCAAGTGAAGGCATGGTCGACGCGCCGGAGCGCGACGATGCGATCCGGCGACGTTCGACTCTAGCGCCGACGACTGCCTGCGACGCCAAAGGCTCAGCGCCGCAGCACGACGCCGCTCGGCCCGACGCTGACCTGCAGCTCGACGTCGCCGTCGACCGGCACATAGCTCGCCGAGCCGTACTCGGCATCGAGCAGCGGCGCCAGGAAGACGTAGCGCTGACGCAGATCGAACAGGTCCACGACGCGAGTCGGCGCCAGCGCGTGCACGCTGCGCGCGGCGCTGCGCTCCTGCTCGACCGAGCGGTAGCGGCCACCGATCCGGTCGAGCTCATAGACGGTCCGCAGCCCGATCAGGTTGGCGATCGGCTTCCACTTCAGGATGTGGGCGTCGACCTGAATCTCGTCGCCGGCGATCTCGTAGGTCGCCTCGCGCCCGTCGGGAAAGACGAAGCGTGCGTTGAAGCGCTGCGGCGCGGTCTTCTTGACGAACACGCGACCGGCCGGCTGTTCGTCGAGCAGCGCACGATAGCCCTGGGTGCCGAACGAGACCGCGAGCGCGAGC
The DNA here is from genome assembly GCA_039922395.1 of Caldimonas sp. Taxonomy (GTDB): domain Bacteria; phylum Pseudomonadota; class Gammaproteobacteria; order Burkholderiales; family Burkholderiaceae_C; genus Schlegelella_A. The sequence goes on along the minus strand of JBDSAB010000153.1, from coordinate 1,413 downwards.
GCGCCGAAGCACAGCAGCAACGCGCCGACCAGCGCGCGCGAGATGAAGCGCAGCGGCCGCGCGCGCAGCAGCGCGAACAGGCCGGTGACGACCGCGATCACGCCGACGATCGCGCAGGCGATGCCGATGTACAGCAGCAGCGAACTTTCGGCGGGACTCGGCATAAGCGCATTCTCGGACGCGGCCGGGGCGCGTGCGCCGCGTGGACGGGAAGGGCCTACCCCCGTGGCCGGTACCTCGGCAGTCGACCGCAATTCGAGTGTGCGCAGCCGTGAACGGGTCTTGCGGCGACGCTCGGACGCCCGACCGCAGGCTGCGGTCCTGGCGAGACCCAGGCGGATGCCGACGGCCCGCTGTCGGCGCGGTCCGACAGGCGGTCGCAGCCTCGCCCGACCTCGCCGGGCCGAGGCGGTGACTACCGTTGAGATGTCCGCAAGGAGTCCGACATGAACCGCACGCAGTGGCTTTCCGTCTGGGGTTTCGCACTCGGTGCGGCTGCCAACCCGTACGCGATGGCGCAGAGCCCGGCAGGTCCTTCGGAGCAGCCGATGGTTCAGCGCAGCGGCGCCGGCGTCGACTACATCAGCGGCGGCGCGAGCGAGAACGACCGCGAATCGATGGCCGCGCGGCGCGGCGAATTTCCGCTCACGGTGATGATGAGCATGGCGAACGGCGAGCTGGCGGTCGCCGATCGCCTCAGCGTGCTGACACCGCAAGGCAGCCTCTTGATCGTGCGCGACGCCGGGCCGGTCGTGATGATGAAGTTGCCGCCCGGACCATACGTCCTCGAGGCGAGCTACCAGGGCCGGATCGAGCGCCGCTCGGTCCAGGTCGCGCCGAGCGCGCAGACGCTGAACTGGCGCATCGCCGGCTGAGGCCGGCTGCCGACTTCAGTCGGCACGCGCGCCTTCAGGGCGCCGGCGGCTCGGTGATCACGAGCACCACGCTGTCGCCGCTCGTCATCGCGGTGACGGTGAAGCGGGTCGGCACGAGTCCCCGCGCGACCAGGTAGTCGCGCGTGCTGTTCGCGCGCTCGGTCGCGAGCTGCGCCGCCTTCGACTGCGGGTCGGTCGGCGCCGAGACCGCAAGCCGCGTCGGCTCGGCACGCTGGCTGCGCGCAACCAGGTCGAGGACCTTGGCGAGCGGCGGCTTGACGACGGCGCGGCCCTTGTCGAACGCGAACTCGAGCGGCACCTGGATCCGCAGGCTGCCTTCCCGCTGCATCTCGACGACGACCGGCGTGCCGCGAAACAGCTCGGCGAGCCGCCGCTGCTCGGACGCGAGCGTCTGCTTCGGCGCGCTACCCGGCGTGGCGGCACCGCCCGGCCCGACGGCACCGGGCGGCGACGGCGTCGAGCAGCCGACGACGCCGACGAGGACGAGAACACCGAGGCCGAGGAGGATGCGCATGCC
>JBDSAB010000152.1:0-17533 GCA_039922395.1 Caldimonas sp. | reverse complement strand
GGCGGGCTGGCCGGCCGACTCACGCAGCGTCCGGTGCTCGCCACCATCGCGTGCGCAGGACGTCGGACGCCTGCTCGGCACCCGTGCAGTGAAGATGCGCGTCAATCCGCATGGCGAGGTCTCAGGGCTGACCGCGGCTCAGCCCATGCTGGCGACCTTCGGCAGAACGTCCGGTGACGGCACGTTGGCATCAATGGATTCACGGGCTGGCGGTGCGCTCGGCTTGAGGCGCAGCGCCTCTTTGACGGCCCGGTGCGCGGTCGCCGCGGCGTTTTCCCAGGAATGCTGGCGTGCGCGTGCCTGGGCCGCTGCTGCGGAGCTGCTTTGCGCCGACGGATCGAGCGCCAGCACTTCACGGCACGCTTGCAAAAAGCCGGCGGCGTCGGGAGCGACCCGCACGACATCGCCGAACATGCCGACGACGTCGCGCACCGGCGTCGACACGATCGGCTTGCCCGCCGCGAGGTATTCGAGGGTCTTGGTGGGGTTGATGAAGCGCGTCGACTCGTTCATTGCGAAGGGCATGAGACAGATGTCCCAATCGGCGATCAGGTACGGGAGCAATTCATACGGCTGCTGTCCCAACCAGCGGATGTTCGGATTCCGCGGCAGCGCGGCCGGATCGATCTTCACGACCGGTCCGACCATCACGAACTCCCAGTCCGGTTCGGCTTCGGCCATCTGCGCGAGCAGCGGGACGTCGAATCGCTCGTCGATCACGCCGAAGAATCCAAGGCGCGGCCGCGTGGTCGAACCTTGCACTTCGGCAGCGCGCTCGGCGCGAGCAGGATCGATGCGTGAGGGGTCGAGGGCGTAGTGATCGGCGTCGACCGCGCTCGGCAGGCAGATCGTGCGCGGATGCAGTGCCCGCTTCGCTTCGTAGAGGCTCGGTCCGCCGGTCAGCACCACGTCCGCCAGCTTCAGAAGGGCGGTCTCGCGTTGGCGCATCTGGCGCGGCGCGTTCTTGAAGTGCGACAGCTCGTCCATGCAGTCGTAGACGACCGCGCGCGGTCGCAGATCACCGAGCAGCGGCAAGGCCATCGGCGTGTAGAACCAGACCGCGTAGTCGTCACCGATCGAAGTCGCCCAATGGTTGGCGAGCAGGGCATTCATGGTTGCGAGCTGGTCGTCATGGAAGCCTGGCGCGCCGACTGGCGTATACGGCCGGAGCACCTCGATGCCTGCGCTGGGTCGGCTCGACTGCAGATGCGCCTCGCCCTCGGTGGGCAGCGGCTCTTCGACATAGACGACCGGATAGTGGCGCGCGAGCCGCGACAACAGGTGTTGAGGCCGCTGGTAGACGAAGTTCCAGCGCAGATGGGAGAAGACGACCAGGTGGGTCATGAGAGGTCCTGAGTTTCGAGGGCGGTGATAGGACTGGCGATTCGTGGAATCAGGTCCGGACGCGGGACTGCGTGCGCGGAAGTTGGCCTTGACGTGGCGATCGCTCCAGGTGGAGCGATCGATGGGGCGGCAAGACGTTCTGCAAAGTTCTCAAACGCCGGCCCACTTCTTCCGTTGCGGCCGACCGCCCGCATGGCGCCGCGAGTTGCCGGCCGCGCACACGTCGAGACGGGTAGGGTGGCCCTTTTGGAGACTTTGCAAAGGTCCGACGATGGACTTGCCGGAAAGGCCGGTCGCCAGAGATGAAAGCGGGGTCCGTGCGAGAACAGTGAAGAGTGTCTTGGCCATGCGAGTCCTCTCGACTCGGCAAACGATGTGCCACGCGGCACATCGTTTGCCTTGATGCTTCGACTCCCTGGCGGCTGCGCGGCCTGGGAGTGAATCAATGTCCTTTCTTCTATGCGCGCGTCATTTCTCTGGGAGCCGAGTGGACAAGACCAGCGACAACTTCAATACGGCCGCGCTTCAGACGATCCCCGGCGGATCGGGCTTCGACTATCTGGTGGTCGGCGCCGGCTTCGCCGGCAGCGTGCTGGCCGAGAGGCTGGCCAATGTCCTCGGCCTGCGGGTCCTCGTCGTCGACAAGCGACCGCACATCGGCGGCAATGCATTCGATCGCCACGACGACGCCGGCGTGCTGATCCATCCGTACGGCCCGCACATCTTCCATACGAACTCGGCCGAGATCTTCGAGTACCTCGGCACGTTCACGCGCTGGCGCCCCTACCAGCATCGTGTGCTGGCCAGCGTCGACGGGCAGCTGCTGCCGATGCCGATCAACCTCGATACCGTCAACCGGCTGTACGGCCTGTCGCTCACGTCGTTCGAGATGGACGGGTGGCTGGCCTCGGTGGCCGAGGCCAAGGATCACGCCAGGACATCGGAGGACGTGGTCGTCATGAAGGTGGGCCGCGACCTCTACAACAAGTTCTTCCGCGGCTACACGCGCAAGCAGTGGGGACTCGATCCGTCGGAGCTCGATGCGAGCGTGACCGCGCGGGTGCCGACGCGGACCAACCGCGACGACCGCTATTTCACCGATACGTTCCAGGCCATGCCGGCGAACGGTTACACGCGCATGTTCGAGCGGATGCTGCGGCACCCGAACATCAAGGTGATGCTCAACACCGACTACCGCGAGGTGGTCGAGGTCATTCCGTGGCAGCGGATGGTCTACACCGGGCCGATCGACGAGTTCTTCAACCATCGGTACGGCCGCCTTCCGTATCGGAGCCTCGAGTTCGATCACGTCAACCTGCCGCAGGAGCGCTTCCAGGACGTGGGGACGGTCAACTATCCGAACGACTACGCCTACACGCGCATCACCGAGTTCAAGCACATCACCGGGCAGCGCCATCCGACCACGTCAATCGTCTACGAATATCCGCGTGCAGACGGCGATCCGTACTACCCGGTGCCGCGCCCCGAGAACGCAGCGCTCTATCAGCGCTATCAGGCCGAGGCCGAACGGCTGACCGACGTCACGTTCGTCGGCCGGCTCGCGACCTATCGCTACTACAACATGGACCAGGTCGTGGGTCAGGCCCTGGCGGCGTTCAAGCGGATCGCCAAGGCCCACGAAGCCCGGTCGGCCGCACCGCTGGTCGGATCGCCTGTGCTGGCCGAGTAGGTTGTTCGAGGCGGTGACCACGTGGCCTTGCGCTCGCCGATGCCTTGAGCGGTGAGATCCGCTGGATGTCGAGCCGCTGAGCTCAGCAACGTGCGGTCATTTCACGTCGTGCTTGCGGCCGCTCAGCATCGCGAGCGGCAGGTTCTCGCGCCAGCGCCAGCTCATCACGGCGACGCCGATCAGGTGCAGCGCGACCGCGACGAGCGTCGCGTCGGCGAGCCAGGCGTGCAGGTCATGCAGCAGGTCGTCGCCCCAGAACGCATCGAGGCGGCTCATCCAGCCGGTGATGCCCAGCAGGATGACGAGGAGCCAGAGCAGCCACACCATCCAGACGCCGAGCGGATCGTGTCCGACCGTGCGCCGGGCGCCACCCCGCAGATATCGGATCGTCTTAGCCGGCGAGGGCATCAGCGCACGGAAGCCGTCCCGGCCACCCGCCAGCGCGGCCCACCCAAAGCGCGTCAGCACGGCGCCGACGGCCACGTAGCCCACGACGCGATGCCACCAGCCGCCGTCGTCGCAGACCAGGTCGAACAGCACTGTGGCAGCGAGCACCCAGTGACAAAGACGAACGGCCGCGCTCCACACCAGGAGCCGGCCGTCCGACGAGGCCTCCCTTGAGCGGGAGACGGGCATCGCCTACTTCTTGATCTCGGTCTTCACCGGGTCGAGGGTCTTCGCGTCGTAATAGATCTCGACCTTCTTGCCTTCCTTGTTCGACCCGTAAATTTCGTAGCAGTTGCCGTCGACCTTGAACTTGTCGATCGTGTAGCCCTGGGCGGTGATCTTGGCCTTGGCATCGGCCTCCTTCATCCATTCGGCTTTCGGATAGGACTTGCAGTCGGCCTTGGCGAACGTGGCGGTGGGCAGTGCGACGGCAGCGCCGATCAGCGCGGCGAGGGTGATCTTGTGCATGGGGTTCACCGATGACAGGTGTTGAGGAAGATTCAGTCTAGCATCGTAATGAGAACGGTTCGCATTGACTGGATCATGACAACGCCCTGAGATTCGTCGGCGCGCGGCGGGGTCGGCGCAGAGGCAGAATCGGATCGGCAACCCGCTCCATCCACTCCGCTCGAAGGCATCCGCATGCAAGGTGATCCGCTCGTCATCCGTCTTCTCCAGGCCCAGCTGAAGAATGAGCTCACTGCGATCAACCAGTACTTCGTGCACTACCGGATGTTCAAGCACTGGGGCTTCGAGCGCATGGCCAAGAAGGAGTACGAAGAATCGATCGGCGAGATGAAGCATGCCGACGCGCTGATGGAACGCCTCTTCACGCTGGATGCGCTGCCCAACCTGCAGGACCTCGGCAAGCTGCTGATCGGCGAGACGCTGATCGAGGCGCTCGGCTGCGACCTCAAGTCGGAGCAGGGGGCGCAGACCACGCTGAAGGAAGGCATCGCGCAAGCGGAGCTGTCGCGCGACTACATCTCGCGCGATGTGCTGCGCCACATCCTCGACGACACCGAGGAGCACATCGACTTTCTCGAGACCCAGCTCGAACTCGTCGGCAAGGTCGGCGAGCAGAATTACCTGCAGTCCCAGATCGGCTCCTGAGGATCCGTCTCGCCACCGCCACCAGGGCGAGACGAGGGGTTTGCAAATGCGAACCATTCTCGTTACACTGGCGCATGATCGTTTGCATCTGCCATCGTGTCTCTGACCGCGACATCGCCCATGCAGCACGCCACGGCTGCGCCAGCTTCGATGAGCTTCAGGACGACCTGGGGGTCGCCACGGCTTGCGGCGCCTGCGGCGATTGCGCCCGCGAGACCTTCGCGGCCCATTGCGCGGCGCGCACGGCGATCGGCGGTTTCGACGCTGCCCGGGGAGCCGAGCGGCGGGTCGTGCCGATCAGCGCCGGGCAACCGAGCCTCTCCGCAGGCTAGGTCGAAGCGGCTCGCAGACCGAGCCTCCACCTGAGCGGTTGATCGCATCGGCGGCCGCGGCCGTCACACGTGGGAAGGGTTCCGCACCGGGATGACCCACGACGACGACATCGCCGGGGTCATCCGCCTCTACCGCTGGTTCCGGCATGTGCCTTTCATGAGCCGGGCGATCGAGATTTGGACCGAAGGCGACCGCCACATCGACGAGTTGCGCGCGGCCGCCGACGCGCTGCGCAAGGCCGTTCAGTCCGGTGCCGATGCGGCAGCGCTGTTGCCGATCCGCGATCGCATCCACGACATCGACGATCGCCTGACGCCGCTCGAAGAGCGCTTCTCCGCGACGCTCGGCGAGGCGGCCCGGGCGACCTACCACCTGCTGGTCGGCACCGTCGTGTTCGGCGCCGCCTTGCTCGCCAGCCTGAGCATCGCGTTCTCGCATCGCGCCGCGCGCCATGAACGCGAGCAGTCGGAGTCGCTGCGCGAGAGCGAGACGCGCTTTCACCGCGCGATGGTCGGCAGCAGCGACGGCTTCTGGGAGTGGGACCTGATCGGCGATCGCGCGTACGGCGCATGGGCCGCGCGTTAGAGTCGGCCCGATGAAGTCCTATGCCCTCCGCGTCGACGGCGCGCAAGTCGCGCTCCAACTGGCCGACGTGCCGAAGCCCGATCCGGGGCCCGGTCACGTGCTGCTGAAGATGCATGCAGCGGGCCTCAACCGCGGCGAGTTCATTCCGGGCGGCTTGATCAAGGGCGGTGCCTCCAAGCCCGCCGGTATCGAGGGCGCCGGCGAGATCGCCGCGCTTGGCGCCGGTGTCTCCGGTTGGAAAGTCGGTCAACGAGTGATGGGGCGTTGCGCCGGCGCGTTCGCCGAGTACGCCGTGATGGATGCGCGCGAAGCCATCGCGATTCCTCCCGGCCTGTCGATGGAAGCGGCCGCCGCGGTGCCGCTGACGTTCCTTGTCGTCCACGACATGCTGGTCCTGCAGGGTCGGCTGAAGCCCGCCGAGTGGCTGCTCGTTACGGGGGTGTCGTCTGGCGTCGGCGTCGCATCGCTGCAGGCGGCCAAGGCGCTCGGCGCGCGCGTCATCGGCACCTCGGGCTCACCCGCCAAGCTGGCGCAGCTGAAGGAGCTCGGTCTTGATGTCGCGATCGCAACCCGCGCGCCCGACTTTGCGGCGGCGGTCGCCGAGGCGACCGGCGGGCACGGCACCGACCTCGTCGTCAACACGGTCGGCGGCAGTGTGTTTGCCGAATGCGTGATGACGATGGCGTTCGAGGGACGGCTCGCGACGGTCGGCTATGTCGATCGCACGCTGCAGGCCGAGATCGATCTGCAGGCGCTGCATGCGAAGCGGCTCACGTTGTTCGGCGTCTCCAACAAGATGCGCAGCGCCGATCAGCGGGCCGCCGGCGTGCCGGCGTTTGTCGCCGACTGGCTGCCGTTGTTCGCGGACGGTCGCATCCAGCCGCTGGTCGATCGCGTGTTCGCGTTCGACGAGTTGGCGGCCGCGCAGGCGCGCATGGAGTCGAACGAGCACGTGGGCAAGATCGTTCTTAAGATCGCCGGTTGAACTCGCGCCTGTTGGCGCTCGATCGGAGACTCGATGCTTTGCACATCAAACATGCGGACTCTGACGCGCGGCGCCTTGACCGCCGTCGCGGTCTGCGGCCTGCTCGGCGGCGCGGGCGGCACGATGGCGCAGAGCTGGCCGGCCAAGCCGATCCGCCTCGTCATCGGTTTTGCACCGGGCGGTGCCGCCGACTATGTGGCGCGCACGATTGCCGATCCGCTCGGGCGGCTCCTCGGCCAGAGCGTGGTCGTCGAGAACCGGGCCGGCGCGGGCAGCAGCCTGGCGGCCGACTTCGTCGCGAAGGCACCGGCCGACGGCTACACCTTGCTGATCGCGAGCCCGAGCAGCATCTCGGTCAATCCGGCGCTGAACGCGAAGCTCACCTACAGCGCGAAGGACCTGGTGCCGGTGACCCGGATCACGTCGTCGCCGCTGGTCGTCGCGGTCAATCCGGGTGCCGGCATCAACTCGTTCCAGGAGCTGATCGCCACGGCGAAGGCCAAGCCGGGCGCGCTCAACTACACCAGCTCGGGCAACGGCTCGGCGCCGCACCTCGGTGCGGCCCACTTCAGCAAGGTGGCCGGCGTCGAGATGGTCCACATCCCGTACAAGGGCGGCGCCCCGGCGATCCAGGCGGTGATCGCGGGCGACGCGCAGCTGACCTTCGGTACCCCGCCGTCGGTGCTGCCGATGGTGCAGGCCGGACGCCTGAAGGCGCTCGCGGTGACCAGCCCGAACCGATCGTCGCTGGTGCCGGACGTGCCGGGCACCATCGAGGCCGGGTTGCCGGGCTACAGCATGTCGTTCTGGTACGGCTTCTTCGTGCCGGTCGGCACGCCGCCCGACGTGACGAAGAAGGTCTTCGATGCGGCCCAGCAGGTCATGCAGCGCGCCGACGTGAAGGCCGCGCTCGCGCGCGAAGGGACCGAGGTCGCGCTGTCGAAGTCGCCTGAGGACTTTGCGGCGTTCCTCGTCGAGGACAACCGCTTCTGGGCCCAGCTCGTCAAGGAAGCCGGCGTCAAGGCCGAGTGAACGGCGCGGCGCGGGGCGCTCAGCGCTGCATGCGCATCAGCTGATCCATCGGCATCGTCTGGTGGTTCAGGTTGCTCATGATCCAGAGCGAGCCGAACACCAGCAGCATCACGATCAGCAGGCCGAACGCCAGCGCCATCAGGTTGTTGACGTTGTCCGGCCCCGAGGTCATATGGAGGAAGAAGACGAGGTGCACGCCCATCTGGGCGACGGCGAGCACGGAGAGCGCGATCGGGATGCTCGGCGTCCAGACCAGCGTGCTGCGCGTGATGTAGAACGAGACGACCGTGAGGCCGGTTGCGAGCACGAAGCCGAGCAGGTAGCCGCGGACGCCGCGGCCGATCTCGTCGGCGCCTTGCTCGTCGCCCGGCGCGATGTCGCCGTGCGGACTTTCGAATTTCGGGTTGCTGTTGCTCATAGCGCCAATCCCACCAGGTAGACCAGGCTGAACAAGCCCACCCAGATGATGTCGAGGGTGTGCCAGAACAGGTTGAAGCAGAGGATGCGGCGCAGGATGTCCTCGCGGTAGCCCTTCGCGACGACCTGCGCCATCATCGTCAGCAGCCAGAGCAGCCCGGCGAAGACGTGCAGCCCGTGGCAGCCGATCAGCGCGAAGAAGGCCGACAGGAACGCGCTGCGGTTCGGCCCGGCGCCTTGTTCGATCATGTCGGCGAACTCGTGCAGCTCGATCGCCAGAAAGGCGGCGCCGAGTACGAAGGTCACCGCCATCGCGCCATGGAACAGGCGGCTGTTGCGGGCCTGCGCCCCGATTCCCGCCAACCCGCAGAACAGGCTCGATGTCAGCAGGCAGGCCGTCTCGACCGCGACCAGCGTCATGTCGAACAGGTCGCGCCCGGCCGGGCCGCCAGCGGTGCTGTCGGTCAGCACCGCATAGGTCGCGAAGAATGCTGCGAACAGGATGATGTCGCTGATCAGGAAGATCCAGAAACCGTAGCCGACGACGATGCGCTGCGACGACGCGTGCGCCTCGGCCTCCGACAGGCCCGCCGCATGCGCGTGCCGGTGGCCGTGCGCGGGCCCGTGGGCGGGCAGGGTGGCTTGGCCGGCGCTCATGTGACTGGCTGCAGCTTGGCCAACGCTTCGCGGCGCGCGTTGCGGTTGGCGCGGTCGATGTCCGCGATGGTCGCAGCCGAGATCGGCTCCTCGTGCTCGTCGCGCCAGGCGAAGACGACGAACGTCGCATACGCACACACGAGGCCGACGATCACCAGCCACCAGATGTGCCAGATCAGCGCGAAGCCCATGATCGTCGCGAAGAACGCGCAGATGAAGCCGACCGGGCTGTTGCGCGGCATGTGGATGTCCTTGTAATCGGGCTCAGGCCGAAGCGCCTGGCGCTCGATGGCGCGTTGCTTGATCGCCCAGTACGCCTCTTCGCCTTCGACGTCGGGCAGCACCGCGAAGTTGAACATCGGCGGCGGCGACGGCATCGACCATTCGAGCGAGCGGCCGTTCCACGGATCGCCGGTGAGGTCGCGCAGCGCTTCGCGCTGGCGAATGCTCCAGACCAGCTGCACGACCTGGAGCGCGATGCCGATCGCGATCAGCACCGCGCCGACGGCGGCGACCAGCAGCCAAGGCTGCCACTCCGGCACGCTGTAGTGCTGCATGCGGCGCGTCATGCCCATCAGGCCGAGCAGGTAGAGCGGCATGAAGGCGACATAGAAGCCGACCATCCAGAACCAGAACGCGGCCCGGCCGAGGCCCTCGTGCAGCTTGAAGCCGAACGCCTTCGGGAACCAGTACTCGTAGCCGGCGAAGGCGCCGAACAGCACGCCGCCGATGATCACGTTGTGGAAGTGCGCGACCAGGAACAGGCTGTTGTGCAGCACGAAGTCGGCCGGCGGCACCGCGAGCAAGACGCCGGTCATGCCGCCGACGGTGAACGTCACCATGAAGCCGATCGTCCACAGCATCGGTGCGCTGAAGCGGATCCGGCCGCCGTACATCGTGAACAGCCAGTTGAAGATCTTCACACCGGTCGGCACCGCGATCACCATCGTCGCGATACCGAAGATCGCGTTGACGTTCGGCCCGGCTCCCATCGTGAAGAAGTGGTGCAGCCACACCATGAACGAGATGATGCAGATCGCCATCGTCGCGACCACCATCGAGCGATAGCCGAACAGCGGCTTGCTCGAGAACGTCGACGCGACTTCGGAAAAGATGCCGAACGCCGGCAGGATCAGGATGTAGACCTCCGGATGGCCCCAGGCCCAGATCAGGTTCATGAACATCATCGCGTTGCCGCCGCCGTCGTTCGTGAAGAAGTGGAAGCCCAGGTAGCGGTCGAGCAGCAGCATTGCCAGGGTGGCGGTCAGGATCGGGAACGCGGCGACGATCAGGAGGTTCGATGCCAGCGTGGTCCAGCAGAACATCGGCATCCGCAGGTACGTCATGCCGGGCGCGCGCACCTTCAGTACCGTGGTGACGAGGTTGATCCCCGACAGCAGCGTGCCCACCCCCGAGATCTGCAGCGACCACAGGTAGTAGTCGACGCCGACCCCGGGCGAGTACGCGAGCTCCGAGAGCGGCGGGTAGGGCAGCCAGCCGGTGCGCGCGAATTCGCCGACGACGAGCGAGATGTTGACGAGCAGCGCGCCCGTCGCGGTCAGCCAGAAGCCGACCGAATTGAGTGTCGGGAAGGCGACGTCGCGCGCACCGAGCTGCAGCGGCACCACGAAGTTCATCAGGCCGATCACGAACGGCATCGCGACGAAGAAGATCATCAGGGTGCCGTGCGCCGAGAAGATCTGGTTGTAGTGGTCGGGCGGCAGGAAGCCCGGCGCGTTCATCGCGACCGCTTGCTGCACCCGCATCAGCAGCGCGTCGGAGAAGCCGCGCAGCAGCATCACCAGCGCGAGCACGATGTACATGATGCCGATCTTCTTGTGGTCGACGCTGCTCAGCCACTCCTTCCACACGTACGGCAGATGGCCCTTCACGACGATCCACGCGAAGGTGCCGAGCAGCACCAGGCCGACCACCGCGGCCGACAGCAGCGGCAGCGGCTCGTCGAGCGGGATCGCGGCCCAGCTCAGCTTGCCCCACATGTCATTTCTCCTTCGCGCCGCCGTGCTCGAGCGCGGGGCCCGGCCCCGGCGGGATCGCCTGCTGGACGATGCGGTCGAACAGGTCGGCTTCGACAGCGCTGAACAGGATCGGCCGCGGCTCGACGCTCTGGCGCGCGAGCGCGGTGTAGCCGGCGCTGTCGAGCGGTCGCCTGGTAGCGCGCGTCGTCGTGATCCACGCGTCGAACTGGTCGGCGGGCAACGCACGCACCGGGAAGTGCATGTCGGAGAAGCCGTCGCCGCTGAAATGGGCCGACTGGCCATGGTACGTGCCGGGGTCGTCGGCATGCAGGTAGAGCTCGGTCGCCATGCCGTTCATCGTGTAGATCATGCTGCCCAGTTGCGGCACGAAGAACGTGTTCAGCACGCTGGCCGACGTCAAGGTGAAATGCAGCGGCACGCCGGCCGGCACGACCAGCTCGTTGACGCTGGCGACGCCGTGGTCGGGGTAGATGAAGAGCCATTTCCAGTCGAGCGACACGACCTGGATCTCGATCGCCTTTTTGTCCGAGACGAGCGGACGCGCCGGGTCGAGCTGGTGCGAGCCGATCCAGGTCACGCCGCCAAGCAGCAGGATGACCATGATCGGGATCGACCACACCACGAGCTCGATCCGCCCGGAGAACGCCCACGTCGGCAGGTAACGCGCGCGCGTGTTCGAGGCGCGGAACCACCAGGCGAACGCCAGCGTCGCGACGATGGTCGGCACGACGATCGCCAGCATGATTGCCATCGAGTCGATCAGGATCAGCCGTTGGGCGCGACCGACGGGTCCACGCGGATCGAGCAGCGCGGCTTGGCAGCCGGCTAGAAGCAGGAGCCCGCCGCCCGCGCATAGCCGGCTCACAACACCGATCTGTGGATCGCGTCGAGCCGTTTCGTCATCGACCGGCATGTGTGGCACGGGATGGGCTGAGGATTGATCAGAGTCGCGTTGGCATTTTGCGCTCCCGTCCGTCAGCGGCCCATGGCGCGATCGCGCGCTTGTGTCCGGCGACGGCGCTCCGCTGCGTGGTACTGGGAGAGGAGGCACCCGATCCGGCCCTATCAAGTCTTCCGAGACAAATGGCGAGGACCCGATGCCGCCTCGTTCGCCGGTCGGTCGATCAGCGGACCGACATGCAAGCGAACCCTGCGGAGATCTCCATGCGCACCCTCGTTCTGACCCTCGGCCTTTTCGTCCTTGCCTTCAGCCCGGCGATCGCGCGCGCACAGCCCGCGCCGACGATCGAGCAGGCCCATCGGGCCTACTACCTCGGTCAGCACAGCCGTTCGCTGGCGCTCTACCAGCAGCTCGCGACGCAAGGCAATGCCGAAGCGGCCGAGCGTGCCGGCTTCATGATGCTGCACGGCGAGCGCACGCGGACCCGGCCGTCGGAGCGCGATGCCGCCCGCGCACTGGAACTGCTGCTGCAAGCCGCGCAAGCCGGTCGACCCGGCGCTGGCTTCATCCTCAACATGCTGGAGGGGTCGGACTGAATCTGCACGGCCGCCGGCGATGGACGACACCGCCATCGAGCGATCGTCCTGCGTCGACCCGTCTCGACGCGCGACCGCCGTCAGCCGTCGCGAAGCAGCCGATCGGCCTTCACGGCCTCCGGGTGGTCGGCACCGGCGGTTTCACGCAGATGGTCGAACGCCGAGCGGGCGGCGTCGGCAGCGAGCGCGGCGTGACCTTGCTCGCGATGGATCTGCGCGAGCGTGAGCAGGCCGAGGCCGGTGTGCAATGAATGTGCCCGACCGCCTTGCAACGACTGCGCCAGGGCATGCGCTGCGGTGGCATCGGCCAGCGCCTCGGCGGGTGCTTGCAGCGTGGCGTGTGCCTGCGCTCGCAGTCGATACGCCGATGCCAGCGCGCTGTTGCGCGTGCCGCGGTCGAGCAGGACCCGGATCACGCCGTCCAGCGCCTCGCGGGCGCGGCGCGGCTCGCCAGTCGCCAGGTCGTAGCGGGCCTGGGCCTGGACGAAGCGCAGGCGGATCGCATGGCCGGCCGGAAAGTCAGCCGCCTTCATCGCGCTGCGCGCGAGATCCAACGCCTCGAGCGCGCCCGCGGTGTCGCCCTGGTGCAGCCGGACGCTGGCCTGCCCGCTCAGCGCGTAAACCCGGCTCATCACGTTGCCGTCGGTGGCGCCCGCCAGCACGTCGCCGTAGAGACGCAGTGCCGCGTCGTACCGGCCGAGGAGCTCGAGCGCGTTTGCGCAGTTTCCGATCAGGGCCGTGCTGGCCGTGCCGCTCTGCTGGGCCTGCGCGCGCATCGCTTCCTCGCACAGCGCCAGGCCGCGCCGGATGTCGCCCGAGCTCAGCTTGCTCGCGGCCCAGTTGGCGCGCGCGACGATGGCGTCGGCGGCATCGTCGCGGCCGAGTGCCGAGTAGGCAGCCAGCGCGCGCTCGAACGCCCGGTCGGCATCGAGCGCGCGGCCGTTCAGCTGAAGCGCATTGGCGTACTCGGTCTGCAAGGTCGCCTCGAGGCTGGCTGACGGCTGCTTCGCGCGGCCGAGGCGATCGAGCGCGAGGCGCGCGTAGTGCAACGCATTGGCGGCGTCGAAGCTGTCGCGCGCCCGCTCGGCGCGGCGCTGCAGGCAGGCCGCGGCGATGTTGTGATCGATGTCGGCGGCCTTCAACCACGGCTCGAGCAGCGCGATGGCCGCATCGTTGCGGCCGAGGAAGGCGACCACCAGCGCCTGCGTGCAGTCAACCTGCGCTTTCAGATCGCGATCCGGCGAACGCCGCAGCAGTGTGCGGGCCTTCTCGAGGAGCGGTTCGGCGCGCGCCGGCTCGGCCATGAAGGCGTGCTGCGACGCCAGCATCAGCAGGATGGCAGCCTGATGCTCCGGCTCGCGGCTCTGCGGCCGGATCGCGAACGTCTCGCTGCGCCGGAGCATCTCGCGGACGACATCGCCGCCGCCGTCCGGCACGCCTTGCGTGAACATCACCTCGAGGAAATCGGAGACCGCCTCGTTGCGGGCGAGCCGCTGCAGCGCGCGGTCGCGCTGCAGCGATGCCTCGGCAGCCTGCCAGAGCGCAACACCGCTACCGGCGATCACCGCGATCGCGAGCGCGGCGCCCGCCGAGACGGCCAGCGCGTTGCGCTGCACGAAGCGCCGCGACCGGTACGCGAACGAGTCGCGGTGCGCGGCGACCGGCTGACGCGCCAGATGGCGCTTCAGGTCGTCGGCAAAAGCCGCGACGCTGGGGTAGCGCTGCGCGGGTTCCTTCTTCAGCGCCTTCCCGAGGATGTTGTCGAGGTCGCCACGCAGCGCACGCGCGACGGTCCGGTCGCGCACGCGCTGGCTCGCCGGCGCGACCTCCACCTCGAGGATCGCTTCCTCGAGCGCCGCGGCCGACGTGCGTCCGAGCTGGTACGGCGGCTCGCCGGCGAGCAGCTCGTACAGCACGACGGCGAGCGAGTAGACGTCGCTGCCGACGGTCAGCGGATCGCCCCGGATCTGTTCCGGCGACGCGTAGCTCGGCGTCAGCGCAGGGCCGGTGAAGCGCGTCAGGTGGCTGTCGCCGGTCGCGTCGCCCTCGAGCAGCTTGGCCACGCCGAAGTCGAGCAGCCGCACCGAGCCTTCGCTCGTGACGAGGATGTTCGACGGCTTCAGGTCGCGGTGCACGACGAGGCGCGCATGCGCATGGGCGACCGCGTCGGCGACCTGCAGGATCAGGAGGAGGCGCGCCGGGATCGACAGCGCCTTCGCGTGCGCATACGCATCGATCGGTACGCCATCGACGTACTCCATCGCGAGGTACGGCCGCCCGTGTTCGGTGCTGCCCGCGTCGTAGAGGCGCGCGATGTGCGGATGCTCGAGGCCGGCCAGGATGTCGCGTTCGCGCGCCATGCGCTGCACCAGGCCGAGCGCCCAGCCGGCACGCGGCAGCTTCAGTGCGACCCGGCGCTGCAGCGAAGAGTCGGCGCGTTCGGCGAGCCAGACGGTGCCCATGCCGCCCGCGCCGAGGAGGCGGACCAGCCGGTACGGGCCGACGAGGTCGCCAGGCTGGTCGGTCGCGATGCCGAGCACACCGAGGTCCTCGAACGTGACGCCGAGTGGACGCTGCATGAAGGTGTCGGTGTCGATCGCGGCGCGCTCGAGCAGCGCGCCGAGCAGCGGTGTGAGCGCAGCGTCTTCGGGCGGCAGGCTTTCCAGCCATGCCGCGCGCGCGTCGACCGGCAGCGCCAGCGCGGCTTCCAGCAGGCGGTTGACGCGCCGCAGCGTCTCCGGATCGAGCGGCGGCTTCTGCGCGCTCATCCGATGCGCGAGGGCAGCGGCAGAACCACCGTCAACGGCCGAGCATCTCGGCGAGCAGCAGTCGGGCGCGTTCCCAGTCGCGCCGCACCGTGCGGTCGGTGACGCCGAGGGCAGCACCGATCTCGATGTCGCTGAGGCCGGCGAAGTAGCGCATCTCGACCACACTCACCAGCCGCGCATCGACGTGCGCCAGCGTGCCGAGCGCGTCGTGGACGGCGAGGATCTCGTCGTCGGTCGCGCCGAGCGACTCGGCGGCCTGGGTGTCGAGCGTGACGTGCTCGGCGCCGCCGCCGCGCCGATCGGCATTGCGCCGGCGCACGAAGTCGATGACGACCGAGCGCATCGTGGTGGCCGCGTAGGCCATGAAGTGTTCGCGGTCGTTCAGTGCGACGCCGCCTTCGCGCTGCATCCGCAGGAACGCTTCGTGGACCAGCGCCGAGGTGTCGAGCAGGGTGTGGCGTCCGCCGGCTGCAAGCCGCGACCGCGCCAGGCGCCGCAGCTCCGCGTACAGGGCCGGGAACAGCGTCCGCACCGACTCGGGCGCGGACGGCGGGGCGGGGTCGGCGGCACGCATGGCGGCGAGCATACCAATCGGTCTTGCGAGGTCGCGCGCGATGTGTGGACGCTGGCTCCGATCAAGCGGCATGGCGCGGCGCGGCGTGTTCGAGCAGCGAGACGATCTCGGGCAGCCGGGCCTCGGCGGCGCGCCGACCCGCCTCGAACAGATGCGGCATTGCCGCGGTCTCCCACAGGCCGACGTGCCGATCGAGCTGCAGTTCGATCGCGATCATCGGGCGACCGGTCGCGCGCACCGCGGCGACGCGGGCGTCCATCAGGTTGTTGATCATCGCAGTGCTGGTCTGCGCGACGAGGCGCGAGGCGCGGTCGACGCGCCGTGGCATCGCCCCGGTGAAGCCGAGCGCGATCACCACGTCGGCGTCGCTCGCCACGCCGACCGGGAGCGGATCGGACAGCACGCCGTCGACGAGGCGGCGGCCATCAACCTCGACGCTCGGGAAGATGAACGGCACCGCGATGCTGGCGCGCAGCGCATCGACGAGGCGGCCCCGCGTCAGCACGACAGGCTGCCCGCTCGCCGCGTCGGTCGCGGCGACGCGCAGCGGCGTCGGCAATTGCTCGAGGCGCCGCGCGCCGAACGCCTGGCCGATGCGGTCGGCAATCAGGCGGTCGTCGCGCATCGCGAAGGCGCCGTCGAAGCCGGCGATCTTTGGCGCGACCAGCTGGGCATACGAGCGCCAGCGCCGCTGCCGCGTCAGCTCGGCCGACCAGAGCGTGGTGGCCATGGCCAGCGCCTCGTCGCTGGCCATCCGCAGCGCGATCGTCGCGCCGAACAGCGCGCCGGAGCTGCAGCCGACGACGAGGTCGGGCCGGATGCCTTCGCGCGCCAGGCATTCAGCGATGCCGATCGCGGCGACGCTGCGCACGCCGCCGCTGCCGAGCACCAGCGCGAGGCGCGGCGTCGAGGGGTTTCGATGTGAGGGACGGACGATGCGCATGGCGGATTCCTCAGACGTGCAAGGCGATGCGGGTGAACGGGACGGCCTGAGCCGAGCCGGTGAGCGGCGGCGCCGAGAAGCGCTGCCGCGGGTCCATGCCGGCTTCGACGCTGACGAGGTGGCGGTCGACCCGGCTGCGCGTGCAGCGGAAGCCGCAGTGGCGCATCAACGCGAGCATCGGCGCGTTATCGGCCAGCACCGAGCCGTGCAGCCAGCGCAGGCCGGCGGCCGCGGCGGCGCGCTGCAACGCGGCGACGGCGCGCTCGCCGATGCCTTGGCGCTGCCATGCGCCGGCCACCATCAGCGCGAACTCGGCGCCGCGGCGCGTTGCGTCGACGACGTAGCGGGCATCGGCGACGAGCGCCTGCCGGCCGGACGGTCCGGTCAGGACGACGAGCGCGACCTCGCGTCCGGGGTCGACCGCGACCATCTCCTGCAGCCGCTCCGGCGTGACGCCGCTGATCGCGCCGTGGAAGCGCCGACGGCGGTCTTCCGGCGACAGGCCGCAGATCAGCGCGTCAAGGGCAAACGCGTCGCCCGCGTGGATGGGTCGCAAGGTCGCCGGCGTGCCGTGACGCAGGGTCCAGTGTTCGATGGCGGGCATGGGGACTTTCTCCTGTCCCCTGTTCCACGCAGGCGCGGCGCCGATCCGGACATTGATTGCCGGCGAGCCTGTCATCCGACGGACCCAGCAGGCGCGCGGCTGGCCGCTGTGCTTCCGTCAGCCGGGGATGGCGCACCGACTGCCCGACTTCGGAACGCTGCTCGCGCAGGCAACCGCAGCGTGGTGCACATCGCGCGACGTCCCACGCGCCGATAGCGGCCGGTGCGAAGGGGCCGCGCCGAGATGTCAACAAGTCGTTATCGCAACGCGGCGAACGGCTCGGCGGGCGGTGGCGCCAGATCCGCCCAGACCGTCATCTTCGTCGTCACCAGCGGCCCGTAGTTCGAGATGAAGGCGACGTCGGCGGCGTCGCGGCCATAGGCCAGCACCGCGCGACCGCCGCGCGGCGCAGCCTGCGTCGCATCGAAGGTGTACCAGCGGCCGTCGATCCAGGCCTCGAACCACGCGTGCAGATCCATCGGCTCGAGCCCGTGCAGGTAGCCGACCACCATGCGCGCCGGAATCTTCAGGCTGCGCACCAGCG
>JBDSAB010000151.1:0-11991 GCA_039922395.1 Caldimonas sp. | reverse complement strand
GGGTGCCGCGTCCGGAGCGGGTGGAGCACCCGTTTCGGTCAGCTCGGTGCGGGCGCAGCAGCGCGAGGTCGACATCGTCCTCGAGGCGACCGGCACCGTGACGGCCCTGAACAGCGTCGACGTGCGGCCTCAGGTCAGCAGCACGATCACCAAGGTCCATATCCGCGAAGGCCAGTTCGTCAAGCAGGGTCAGCTGCTGTTCACGCTCGATGCGCGCAACGACGAGGTCAACGTGACCAAGGCGAAGGCGCAGCTCGCGAAGGACATGGCGTCGCTCGCCGACGCCCAGCGCCAGCTCGCCCGCAGCCGCGACCTGTTCGCGCAGAACTTCATCTCGCAGGGGGCGGTCGACACCAACCAGACGCTGGTCGAGGCGCAGCAGGCCGTGGTCGCTTCGGACCGCGCCGCGATCGAGGCGGCCCAGGTCGGCCTCTCGTACACCCGCATCGTCGCGCCGTCGGCAGGACGTGCGGGCGCGATCAACGTGTACGCCGGCAGCAGCGTCCAGCCGGCGGGTGCGGTGCTGGTCACGATCACCCAGCTCGACCCGATCGCGGTCGGCTTCAACCTGCCGCAGCGCAATCTCGGCGATGCGCTGCAGACGTTGCGCGGCGGCGGTGGCAAGGTTGCGGCGGTGCTGCCCGAGGGGCGCGGCACCTTGACCGGTCGGCTGAGGTTCGTCGACAACACCGTCGATGCCAGTTCGGGCACCGTCCGCGTCAAGGCGGAGTTTGCGAATGCCGACGAGAAGCTGTGGCCGGGCGCCTTCGTCAACGTCCGCCTCGCGGTGCAGACGCTGAAGGACGCGGTGGTGCTGCCCCAGGCCGCGATCATCACCGGCCCGCGCGGCAAGATCGTCTACGTCGTCGACGCCACGAACAAGGCCCAGCCGCGCGCAGTTGAAATCACCTATCCGTTCGGCGAGGACGCCGTCGTCACTGGTGTGCGCGCCGGCGAGCGCGTCGTGGTCGAAGGTCGACAGAACCTGCGCCCTGGCGCAAGCGTGATCGAGCGGGCGCCGACCGACGGCTCGCGTCCGCGGCGCGGCGCCGACGCCGCATCCTCGCCGGCATCGGGGAGGGGCGGCGTGCCGCGCGAAGGCGGCGCGGCGAGCGGCTCGTCGTCGGCCGCCGGCCCGCTCGCGCTGGCTTCGAAGGCCCCCGCATGAACCTTTCCGAGCTGTTCATCCGCCGGCCGGTGCTGACGGTGTTGCTCAATGCGGCCATCGTGCTGGCCGGCGTCATCGCCTATTCGCGGATCCCGATCGCGGCGCTGCCGAGCTACAACACCCCGGTCATCAACGTGTTCGCGCAGCTGCCGGGCGCGAGCCCGGAAACGATGGCGAGCTCGGTCGCGCTGCAGCTCGAAAAGCAGTTCCAGACGATCCCGAGCCTCAACGTCATCAGCTCGAGCAGTACGCTCGGCAGCACCTCGATCACGCTCGAGTTCGACGAGGCGCGCGACATCGACGCCGCCGCGGTCGACGTGCAGGCCGCGCTGCTGCGGGCTCAGCGTCAACTGCCGCAGGACATGACGGTGCCGCCGTCATACCGCAAGGTGAATCCGGCCGACGCCCCGGTGCTGTTCATGGCGCTGACGTCACCGTCGCTGAGCCTGTCGGACCTCAACGACTTTGCCGAGCATCTGATCTCGCCGAACCTGACGACGCTCGCCGGGGTCGCGCAGGTCAATATCTTCGGCCAGAAGCGCTTCGCCGTGCGCGTGCGCGTCAACCCGGAAGCGCTTTCGGCACGCAACCTCAGCCTCGACGAGCTGACCAATGCGCTGCGTGCGGCCAACGCCAACACGCCGGTCGGCACGCTCGAAGGACCGCAGCAGACGCTGACCCTGCAAGCGAATCGGCAACTGCGCAACGCTGCCGAGTTCGCCGAGCTGATCGTCAGCAACCGCAACGGCAACCCGGTGCGCTTGCGCGACGTGGCGCAGGTCGAGGACAGCTTCGAGACGGTCAAGACTTCGGCCAGCTTCAACGGCGAGCGCTCGATCTCGCTCGCCGTCTATCGCCAGCCCGACGCCAACACGGTGAAGGTCGTCGATGCGGTCCGCGCCGCGCTGCCGGGCTTCCAGTCGCAGCTTCCGCAATCGGTGCGGATCAACCTCGTCAACGACCGCTCGGTGTCGATCCGCGCTGCGCTGCACGACGTGTCCCTGACCCTGCTCGGCACCGTGGCGCTGGTCGTGATGGTCATCTTCCTGTTCCTGCGGCGCTTCGTCGCGACGGTGATTCCGACGCTGTCGCTGCCGGTCTCGCTGGTCGGCGCGGTCTCGCTGCTGTGGGCCTTCGGCTACACGCTCGACAACATCTCGCTGCTCGGCATCACGCTGGCAGTCGGCCTGGTCGTCGACGACGCCATCGTCATGCTCGAGAACATCATGCGCCACGTCGAGAACGGCGAGCCGCCGTTCCAGGCGGCGCTGCGCGGGTCGCGCGAGGTCGGCTTCACGATCATTTCGATCTCAAGCTCGCTGATCGCGGTGTTCATCCCGATCTTCTTCATGCCGGGCGTGATCGGGCTGCTGTTCCACGAGTTCGCGGTCATCGTCTCGCTCGCGATCATCGTCTCCGCGTTCGTCTCGCTGACGCTGGTGCCGATGCTCGCGAGCCGGTTCCTGAAGGACGAGGCTCACAAGAAGCGCCCCGGGGCCATCGTTCGCCTGTTCGAGCGCGGCTTCGATGCGCTGCTCGGCGCCTACACGCGCAGCCTCGACCAAGCGCTGCGGCATCGTCGCCTTGTCGGCGGCGTTGCGCTGCTCACGGTGGTGGCGACCGCCTGGCTGTTCGTCGACATCCCGAAAGGCTTCTTCCCACAGGAGGACATCGGCCAGATCAGCGTCAGTACGGAGGCCTCGGAAGACGCGTCATTCCCGTTGATGGTGCAGCTGCAGGACCGCGTCGTCGCGATCATGCGGGCCGACCCGAACGTCGCTTCGGTCAACTCCTTCAACGGTGGCGGCGGGGCGCAGAACACCGGACGCCTGTTCCTCAACCTCAAGCCGCGCGGCGAGCGCCAGGACATGAAGGACGTGATCGAAGGTTTGCGCCGCAAGGTCCGCGAGGTGCCGGGAATCTCGGTCTTCATGCGGCCGATCCAGAACCTGCAGCTCGGCGGCCGGTCGAGCAAGGCTCAGTACCAATACATTCTGCAGAGCGTGCAGGCCGGCGAGCTGAATGACTGGGCCCTCAAGCTGCAGGAGCCGATGCGCGCCGACCCGCTGTTCCGCGACGTAACGAGTGATTCGCAGCTCAAAGGGCTGCAGGCCTCGCTGAAGATCGACCGCGACCGCGCCAACACGCTCGGCGTCTCGATAGACGGGGTGCGGACGGCGCTGTTCAGCGCCTTCGGCGAACGCCAGGTCTCGACGATCTACACGCCGGTCGACAGCTACCAGGTCATCATGGAGGTGGCCCCGGGCGCAAAGCAGGACGAAAGCGCCTTCAACAGCATCTACGTGCGCTCGACAACCGGCGCGCTGGTGCCGTTGTCGAGCTTCACGACGGTCGAGCGCAGCATCGGCCCGACCGCGATCAACCACGTCGGCCAGCTCCAGGCGGTCACGGTGTCGTTCAACCTCGGTCCCGGTGTCGCGCTGGGCGACGCGACAGCGAAGATCGAGAAGTACCGCGAGCAGGTCGGCATGCCGTCGTCGATCATCACCAGCTACGGCGGCGATGCCGCCGTGTTCAAGAGCTCGCAAGGCAGCCAGGCAGTCCTGATCATCGCCGCGCTGCTCGTGATCTACGTGCTGCTCGGCGTGCTGTACGAGAGCTACATCCACCCGCTGACGATCCTGGCCGGCCTGCCGTCGGCAGCGGTCGGCGCCCTGCTGATGCTGAAGCTCTTCAACCAGGACCTGACCCTGATCGCGATGATCGGCATCCTGCTGCTGATCGGCATCGTCAAGAAGAACGCGATCATGATGATCGACTTCGCGCTCGATGCGCAGCGCACGCGCGGGATGGCGCCGCACGAGGCGATCCGCGAAGCCTGCGTGCTGCGCTTTCGGCCGATCATGATGACGACGCTGGCGGCGCTGATGGGCGCGCTGCCGATCGCGCTTGGCCTCGGTGCCGGTGCCGAGCTGCGCCAGCCGCTCGGCCTCGCGGTCGTCGGCGGGCTGGTGTTCTCCCAGGCGATCACGCTCTACATCACGCCGGTGATCTATCTGGCGCTCGACCGCTTCAGCGGCAAGGGACCGGTGACGACACCGGAGGTGGCCGTCGACGACGCGGTGCCGGCTGATCCGCACAAGGGCGGCGCACCGGCCTGACTCGCCCTCGTCAGTGCAGGCGCGTGCCGGTCGGCGCGCTCAGCACCGTGAGGGCCGGCTCGCCTACCCCGTCGGCTTCGATCTCCGCGTCGGTTGCATCGCGCACGTCGCGCACCGTGACGTCGAGGCGCAGCGCCAGCCCGGCCAGCGGGTGGTTGCCGTCGAGCACCACGTGATCGGGATAGACCTCGGTCACGGTGTAGATCGCATCGGCCGGCATGTTCTGCGTCTTTGCGCCTTCGGGCATGCCGTCGAACTGCATGCCGACCTCGACCGATTCCGGAAAGATCGCGCGATCCTCGAAGAAGACGAGGTCCGCGTCGTAGTCGCCGAAGGCATGTTCGGGCTCGAGGTGGAGCGACACCTCGTAGCCGACGTCGTGGCCGAGCAGTGCTTCTTCGACCTTCGGCAGCAGGTCTTCGCCGCCAACCAGAAATTCGACCGGATCGGCCAGGTCGTCGATCGGCTGGCCTTGCGCATCGCGCAGTCGCCAGACCAGGCTGACGACGCAGGGAGGGGAGATCGGCATCGATCAATGATCGCACAATCGTTCATGGACATCGATCGCTCCACGCCCTTGCTCGGCGGCCTTTCGCCACGCGAATTCATGCGCCGGCACTGGCAGAAAAAGCCGCTGCTGATTCGTGCTGCGAAGCCGCCGGGAACGGCCATCGTGACGCGCGCCGAGCTGTTCGCACTGGCCGGCGACGATGCGGTCGAATCGCGTCTGGTGGTGCGCGATGGAGACCGCTGGTCGCTGCGCCACGGACCATTCGCGCGTCGGTCCCTGCCGGCCTTGAAGGCACCGCATTGGACGCTCTTGGTGCAGGGCGCCGATCTCCATCTCGATGCGGCGCATTCGCTGCTCGGCGACTTCCGCTTCGTCCCCGATGCACGCCTCGACGACGTGATGTTCTCGTTCGCGACCGACGGCGGCGGCGTCGGGCCGCACATCGACAGCTACGACGTCTTCCTGCTTCAGGTCGCAGGCCGCCGGCGCTGGCGCATCGGCCGCGCGAAGCGTGCGATGTTGCGCACCGACACGCCGCTGAAGATCCTGTCCGACTTCGTCCCGACCGACGAGTGGCTGCTCGACGCCGGCGACATGCTGTACCTGCCGCCGGGCTGGGGCCACGACGGCGTCGCCGAAGGCGAGACGATCACCGCGTCGATCGGGTTTCGCTCGGCCGGCCGTGAGTCGCTCGGCATCGACGTGGTCCAGCAGATGCTCGACGCGGTGCATCCTGACGATGCCGAGGCCCGCTACGTCGATCCGGATCAGAAGGCAACACGTCGGCCGGCCCGCATTCCTCCGGCGCTGCGCCGCTACGCCGATGCGTCGGTACGCCGTCTGGTCGACGATCGCGAGGCGCGTGCGACGGCGCTCGGACAGGCCTTGAGCGAACCGAAGCCGGCCGTGTGGTTCGACCGCGTGGAAGGCGCTGCGCCCGCTGGAGGTGCACTGCGACTCGATCGCCGCTCGCGCATGTTGTACGACGAACGGCACGTCTTTCTGAACGGCGAGGCTTGCCGCGTCGCCCGGCCCAATGCGAAGATCCTGCAGCGGCTCGCCGATCGCCGCCTGATCGAGGCTGACGAGATCGCCGCGCTTGATGCCGAGGGTCGCGCGGCGATCGAGCGCTGGCATGCAGCAGGTTGGCTGCGAGACGCAACGAGGGAGACTTGAATGGATGCAGCACCGACCCGCCGGGTCATCACGTCGCGCAGCGAATTCCACGACGCGCTGCGCGGTGCGTTTGCGCTGGCGGCGTCGTCGGGCGCTCGCGAGATCTGGCTGTCCGACCAGGACTTTGCCGACTGGCCGCTCGGCGAGCGCCAGGTCGTCGACCAGTTGACGCAGTGGGCGCACTCGCATCGCCGCCTGACCCTCATTGCGCACGACTTCGACGAGGTCGCGCGCCGCCATGGTCGGTGGACCGAATGGCGGCGCCAGTGGGCTCACGTCGTCGAATGCCGCTCCAACCAGGAGCTCGAGGCGAATCAGCATCCGACGATCTGCCTGATCTCCGATCAGTTGAGCGTGCGCCTGTCGGATCCGGTGCGTTATCGCGGCATGGTCTCGACTGAAATTGCCGATGCGGTTGCGTGTCGAGAAGCGATTGACGCGGTTTTGCAACGTTCGAACGAGACCTTCCCGGCGACCACCTTGGGCCTTTAGGGAAAGCCCCTAAGGCAGCCTATAATCGAGAGTTAGGCAAGGAATGCTCGAGTGTTCCCCTGCCTTCAAACGCTGGGGGCTCTGCATGAGGAGGGTTCCTTCAATGATCAGTAATGTTGGCCCCGTAGCCAGAGGAACAAGTATGAAAAAAGCATTGGTGTTGGTATCGATGATCGCCGCGATTTCGTTTGCCGCCTGCAGCAAGAAGGAAGAGACGACCACGGTCACGCCGGCAGCGCCTGCCGCGACCCCGGCGCCCGCTCCTGCCACCGTCGTCGTGACCCCGCCTGCTTCCGACACGGCCGCTTCGGCCGTCGGTGCTGCCAACATGGCCGCCTCGGCCGCGATGTCGGCAGGTGCCGCGGCCAGCGCCGCCGCCTCGTCCGCAATGGACGCTGCGAAGAAGTAGTCGGTCTTCGATCGGAAAACGGCCGCCTCCGGGCGGCCTTTTTCATGCCTGCGCGATTGCCTTCGACTGCGATCGCGCGGTGCGAGCGCGCGTGCGATTCAGCCGATCGCGATCCAGCCGAAGCCGCGCTGCGGATCGGCGATGACGACGTCGCCGCGATCACTTCCCCAGGCATCGGCCAGCGTGTCGCGCACGAGGTCGGGCCGGTTGTTCTCGAGACTCAGGTGGGCCGCCACGAGATGGCGCAGGCCGTCGTGGAGACAGGCCGCGAGGATCTCGGCGGCGGTGTCGTTCGCGAGGTGGCCGTAGCGTCCGCCGATGCGCGCCTTCAGCGACGCCGGATAGCGCGAGGCCGCCAGCATCGCGCGGTCGTGATTGCATTCGAGCAGCAGCGCGTGGCAGCCCTGCAGGTTGTCGACCATGTGCGCGGTGATCGAGCCGGCATCGGTCAGCACGCCGAGCTGGCGCGAGCCGTCGGAGCAACGCAGTTGCAGCGGCTCCTCGGCATCGTGCGCGACCGTGAACGGATGAAGCCGGAGCTCGCCGATCTCGATGACATCGCCGTCGCGCGCATAGCGCACGGGCACCGGCAGCTCAGGCTCGCGCACCGCGCGCCAGGTGCCGCGGCTGGTCCACAGCGGCAGGTCGTTGCGGCGGGCGAGGGCGACCGCGCTGCCGATGTGATCGCCGTGCTCGTGCGTCACGAAGATCGCGTCGAGATCGCTCGCGACGAGCCCGGCCACGGCAAGTCGGTCGTCGAGCTCGCGCAGCGAGAAGCCGCAATCGACCAGCACCCGGCTCGGCCGCGGGCCATCGCCCGCCTCGACGATGGTCGCGTTGCCGGTACTGCCGCTGCCGAGGCTGCAGAAGCGCACGGACTCGAAGCTTCAGCGGTTCGTGAGGCCCCGTCGGACGGCCGCTACTTCAGGTCCTCGGCGAGCAGGCTGACGATGCGCTTGCCGGCTTCGCCGTTCTCTGGCGCGCCCTTGGCGTCGAGCACGGTCACGGTGCTGATTGCACCCTCGCCCTTCACCGAGACGCGGTAGCGCGCCAGGGTCGAGGTGTCTTCGGTCTTGCGGCCGAAGTTCAGCATCCGCGAGAAGAATCCGGGCTCTTCCTTGCCGGCGAACTTGGGATCGACATAGCGCACGAAGTAGAGGCCCTGGCCGCGGTCGCGGTCCTCGACGGTGAAGCCGCTGCGGTCGAGTGCGACGCCGACCCGACGCCAGGCGCGGTCGAAGCCGTCATCGACCTGCAAGGTCGCGGCGGGCCGGCCGTCGACCACGCGGGCCCGCGCCGGTCCGCTCGCCACGGGCACGACGGCCGCTTTCGCGACCTCTTCCTTGGCGCCGAGCTTGATCATCAGGCGCGACAGGAATTCGCCTTCAAGCTGCGGATCGGCCGGCCGCGGCTGCCACACGGTGCTCTCGCTGCGCTGCCCGGTATAGACCTCGATCATCCCGCGGTGCGTGATGTAGATGTCGGTGCCGGTCGCGGTGCGTTCGACCCGGGTGCGGAACTTGTCGAGCTCGCCGGTCGAAAACGCGCCGTCGAAGACCTTGCCGATGGTGTTGCGGATCACGTCGTTCGGCAGCTTCGCGCGGTTCTCGGCCCAGTCGGTCTCCAGCACGCCGGCATCGGCCCGGTCCTGGACCAGCGTGAAGCCGCTGTCCTTCCAGAACGTGCGCACCAGCGGGAACAGCTGTTCGGGTGGCAGCGTGCTGCTGAGCCAGCGCTCGGAGCCGAGCCGTTCGAGGCGCAGCGCGCCCAGGGCCTGCGGTGCCACCGTCGAGGGCGCCGGCGTCGCGTTCGCGGCGGTGATCGGCGCGTTGGCCTGGAACGTCGACGCGCTGACCGTTCCGCTCGGCTGCTGGTAACGCGAATCCTTCGCGAGCTGCGTGAGGTCGGGCGGCACTTCGAGACCGGAAGTCCGGCTGCCGGTGCTGCGGTAGTCGACCTTGTCGCCGGCGAGCAGGTTCTCGACCGTCGAACAGCCGGTGACGGTGAGCGCCAGAAGCAGGGTGCACGCGCTGGAAGCGAAAAGGGAACGGGTCACGAATGCGATCTCCAAGGGGTTCCGGTCTGCGACAGGTGCAGCCGGAAAGAGTTCAGCGCGAATGCGGCAGCGCGGGGTCGATCGGTCAAAGCAGCGCCGCTTCGCGCATCGCGCTTTCGACGACCGCCTGCCCTGCCGCGGTGAGCGGCGTGATCGGCAGCCGCAGACCGGCATTGCAGCGGCCGAGCTTGGCCAGGGCCCATTTGGTCGGCGCCGGGCTCGGTTCGATGAACAGGGCCTTGTGCAGCGGCAGCAGCTTCAGGTGGATGGCGGCGGCCTCGCGCGCTCTGCCGCTCAGCGCGGCAACGCAGAGCTCGTTCATCGCGCGTGGTGCGACGTTAGCGGTGACGCTGACGTTGCCATGGCCGCCGAGCAGCATCAGCGCGATCGCGGTGCCGTCGTCGCCCGAATAAATCGAGAAGCCGCGCGGCGCTTCGCGAATCAGCTGCGCCGCGCGTTCGATGTCGCCGGTCGCTTCCTTGATGCCGACGATCCCGGGGATCTGCGCGAGGCGGAGAACGGTCGCCGGCAGCAGGTCGGCAACGGTCCGGCCGGGCACGTTGTAGAGCACCATCGGGATGTCGACGGCTTCGGCGATTGCCTTGAAGTGCTGGTAGAGGCCTTCTTGCGACGGCTTGTTGTAGTCCGGCACGACCGATAGCGTGCAGTCGGCGCCGACCTTGGCGGCGTGGCGCGACAGCGCGATCGCTTCGGCGGTCGAATTGGCGCCCGTACCGGCCATCACCGGCACGCGCCCGCGCGTGTGCTCGACCGCGACGCGCAGCACCTCGCAGTGTTCCTCGACCGAGACGGTCGGCGATTCGCCGGTCGTGCCGACCATGCCGAGGCATTGCGTGCCCTCGGCGATCTGCCAATCGATCAGGCTGCGCAGGCCGTCATAGTCGACCGTGCCGTCTTCGTGCATCGGCGTGACCAGCGCAACGATGCTGCCAACGATGGGTTTCATGGCGATTCCTGTGAATCCGCTGATTTTAGCCGGGTGCGCCGGGCGCTCCGGCGCCCGCCGGGCCGGTCAGACCACGGGAAGCGGCCAGCGCTGCGGCGGGCTTGTCGAAGGGTCATCGCGGACCGCGACGACGCGCTGCACGAAGCGGGCAGGCACCTCGATGAAGCCGTCTTCGTAACCGATCACGCGCAACCCGCCGACCGCCTCGAGCAGCTCCCCGGGCCGCAGCAGGAACGCCGGATTCGAGGGCTTGCCGACCGTCTCGTTGCCGACCGCGAAGGTCTCGTAGAGCAGCACGCCACCGTCGGATAGCGTGTCGATCAGCGTCGGCAGCAGCGGCCGCCAGAGGTAGTTGGTACAGACGATCGCGTCGAAGCGCCGGCCCGCGAGCGACCACCGGCCACCCTCGATGTCAGCCGCGATCACCTCGGCGATGTCGTGCAGCGGTTCGAGGACGGCGGCATCGCGATCGATCCCGGTGACCTTGCAGCCGCGGCTCGCGAACCAGCGCACATGCCGTCCCGCGCCGCAGGCGACATCGAGCACGGTGGCGTTCGCCGTGACGAGATGCGACCAGCGCTTCACCCACGGCGAAGGTTCCAGGCCGGCGGCGTGCTTGCCGTCCATCGCGCTGCGCGTCAAGCGCTCGGAACGGCGGCCACCCGCACGCCGACCTCGTGCGGCTTGCCGTCGTCGTGCAGCGGCACGCTGCCATCGGGCTGCAGCACACCATCGACATGCACCTCGCATTGGCCATCGGCGATCTCGGCAGCCGCTGTCACCTCCATCGCATAAGTCGTTTCGCGGTAGCGGTACTTCAGCGCGTAGCCCGGCCAGTCGGCCGGCAGGCACGGCGTGAAGAGCAGGCGGGCGCCGGCTTCGGTCGTCTGCAGCCGCAAACCGAGCAGCGATTCGACGACCAGGCGGTACATCCAGCCGGCCGAGCCCGTGTACCAGCTCCAGCCGCCGCGGCCCGTGTGCGGTGCGACGCTGTAGACGTCGGCAGCGACGACATACGGCTCGACCTTGTAGCGCGCCATCCCCTCCGGCGTCGCGACGTGGTGCACCGGGTTGATCAGATCGAACACGCCCCAGGCGCGCTCGCGCTGGCCGAACGCGGCGAAAGCCATCGCAGCCCAGATCGCGCCGTGCGTGTACTGGCCGCCGTTCTCGCGCACGCCGGGCACGTAGCCGGCGATGTAGCCCGGGTTCGGTCCGCGTTGGTCGAACGGCGGATCGAGCAGCGCGACCAGCCGCTGCTCCGGCTTGACCAGCCGCGTGTGCAGCGCATCGAGCGCGGCGCTGGCGCGCTCCGGACTCGCCGTGTTCGACAGCACCGACCAGCTCTGCGCGATCGAGTCGATCTGGCATTCGGCGCTGGTCGACGAGCCGAGCGGCGAGCCATCGTCGAAGTAGGCGCGTCGGTACCAGGCACCGTCCCACGCATCGCCTTCGAGCCGCGCCTGCAGCGCCACGCGGTCGCTTTCGCACTGCGTTGCATTGGCCTGGTCGCCCCGCTCGCGGGCGAGGGCGCCGAAGCGGGCCAGCACCTCGCACAGGAAGAAGCCGAGCCAGACGCTCTCGCCGCGGCCGTGATGGCCGACCAGGTTCATGCCGTCGTTCCAGTCGCCGGTGCCCATCAGCGGGAGCCCGTGCGCGCCGAACCGCAGGCCATGCGCGATCGCGCGCTTGCAGTGCTCGTACACGCTCGCCATCTCACTCGAGCGCACCGGCAGATCGTAGTAGCTGTCCTCGTCGGCGTTGACCGGGCGACCCTCGATGAACTCGATCTTCTCGTCGAGCACGCCAGTGTCGCCGACCATCTGGACATAACGGCAGACCGCGCTGGGCAAGAAAAGGTAGTCGTCCGAGATGCGGGTGCGCACCCCCCGGCCCATGGGCGGATGCCACCAGTGCTGAACGTCGCCCTCGCGGAACTGCCGGGCGGCGGCGCGCAGGATCTGCTCGCGCAGCAGCGCGGGCTCGGCGTGGATCAGCGCGGTGGTGTCCTGGAGCTGATCGCGGAACCCGAACGCGCCGCCGGATTGATAGAAGCCGCTGCGGCCCCACAGCCGCGCCGCGAGCACCTG
>JBDSAB010000150.1:0-3761 GCA_039922395.1 Caldimonas sp. | reverse complement strand
CAGCACGGCATTCATCGCAATGACCGATCTACTGCTCGTAGCTCGGCGTCGCCGCCATCGACTCGAGCTTGCAGGCGCCCGCTGCGTCCTTGTCGACGACGTCGGCCGGCTGGGCCTGCGCGAGGATCTTGTAGATGTCGTCCTTCTCGGCCGGCGCGTCGTTGTAGGTCGCCATGTAGATGGTCTGCTGCATCTGGTGCGTGGCCGGATCCATGTAGGCGTCGTGGTGCTGCATGCGGTCGCGCGCCGAGACCTTCAGGCTTTCGAGTTGCGCGATGACCTTGAGGTTGTTGGTCGAGTCGGCGCGCTCGACCGCGCGCAGCAGCTCGCGCGTCGCCATGTAGCCGTTGTAGTAGACGTTGCCGGGCACCTTGATCGCGACGCCCGGGTAGGTCTTCTGGTACGCGGCGACGAATTCCTTCACGCCGGGCAGGTCGAGCCGGTAATACCAGTTGGTGCCGAACACGCCGAAGATCGCCTCCGGTCCGAGGCCGTAGACGTCGGGCCAGTCCTGCTGGTTGTTGATCCAGGCCGGGCTCTTGTTCATCTTCAGCTGCACGACCTGCTGGCGCAGCGACTTGATGTCGTCGCCGCCGACCGCGGCTGCGACGACGTCGGGCTTGATCTGCTGGATCTTCAGCAGGTAGGCCGCGAAGTCGCGGGTGTTCTGCGGCACCAGCAGCTCGTCGACCACCTTGCCGCCGTTCGCCTCGACGATCGCGCGGGTCGCCTTCGAGGTCGAGTGGCCCCACACGTAGTCGTTGGTCAGCAGCAGCCAGTTCTTGCCGTTGACCTGCATCGCGTTCTTGACGATCGCGTGCGAGAAGTTGGTGCCGTTGCCGTCCCAGACGAACTTGACGCGATGGCAGTCCTTGCCGGCTTCGGTCGGCGAGCTCGAGTTGGTGTTCAGGTAGACGCAGCCGTACTTCTGCGCGACCTGCGAGATTGCGTTGGCGACGCCCGAATGGACGGCGCCGATCAGGAACCCGGCCTCGTTGCGGGTGATCATCCGCTCGGCGATGCGCGTGCCGGTCGCTGGCGTCGTCTCGGTGTCCATGTGGATCGCCTCGATGCGCCGGCCGATCACGCCGCCTTTGTCGTTGAATTCCTTGATCGCCATCATCGCGCCGAGCCGCTCGTCGGCGCCCGACGCCGCGTACTGGCCGCTGCTGTCCATCGTCAGGCCGATCACGAGAGGCTTCTTCTGCGCGCTCTGCGCCCACGCGCGGTTTTCCTTCCAGGGGCCATAGAACGGCGCCACGCCGTACAGGCCGGCGCCGGCCAGGGTCAGCGCCGAGGCCTTCAGAAGCTTGCGGCGCTGCGGGTTGGAAGCGGGGGTGCTGTCGTCGGTGTCGCTCATGGTGGTCTCCGTGGGTTGAAGGGCGGGCGCCTCGGGGCGCCTCTGGGTGCCGGGTGCTATTGGGGTCGCGGCGGGACGATGCGGACCTTCGAGGTCAGCTCCTGCGCCTCGAACAGCGAGGCGATGAACTTGTCGCCGAAACCGAGGTTCGCGGCCTGCACGAAGCTCTGGTGCGCGGCCTCGCCCATGAAGCTCGCGACCGGCAGCGACTCGGCGAGGTGCGTGTAGTAGCGCAGGTCCTTCTGCGCGTTCGCGATCGCGAACTTGAGCCCGGTCAGGTCGCCCTGCAGCATCTTGCCGAACATCATCTGGAAGATGCCGGAGTTCACCCCGCCGGCCGACACCACGTCGTACAGCTTGTCGAGCGCGAGGCCGCCCTTGGTCGCGACCGCAGCCGCCTCGGCGATCGACGCCGCCATCGACATCGCGAGCATGTTGTTGACGAGCTTCAGCACATGGCCCGAGCCGGGCGGCCCGACGTGGAACACGTTCTCGCAGAACGCTTGCAGCACCGGCTTCAGCGCCGCGAAGTCGGCGTCGGTCGCGCCGACCATCGTGTTGAGGCGCCCTTCCTCGGCCTCCTTCGGCGTGCGCGCCAGCGGGGCGTCGATGTAGCGCGCGCCCTTCGCCTCGAACGCGGCGCGCAGGCGCTCGGTCGACGACGGCTCCGCGGTCGACGTGTCGACGACCATCAGTCCGGCGCGGGCCTTGCCGAGCAGGCCGTCCGGCCCGTTCGCGATCTGCTCGACCTGCGGCGAGGTGCCGACGCAGATGAAGACGATGTCGCTGCGCACGGCCACTTCGGCGTTGCTGCCGACCTCGGTCGCGCCGGTGGCCAGCAGGTCTGCGAGGCGCTCGCGGTTGCGGTTGGCCTTGAAGGTCAGCGGGTAGCCCTTGGCCAGCAGGTTCTTGGCCATCCCGTGGCCCATCATGCCGATGCCGATGAATCCGATGCGTGAGGTCATGCGGTGTCCTTGGTCGTGAGTCGAAGGGCGAGTGGCGCGGCCGCCGCGTGCGGGCGGGCCTCGCGCCATATTGCGATCAGGCGGGCGTATCGGGCGGCCACCCGCTCGACCACCGCGGTGTCGGCGATCCGGCCCGCGAACCAGTCGGCCGCCGGCTCGGCGAATATCGAGCGGCCGACCGCGAAGCCCTTGCAGATCGGATGCGGCGCGGCGACTCGAAAGCTCTGCGCGAGGCTGTCCTCGTTCGCTTCGAGGCCGAGCAGCAGCACGCCGCGGCAGCGCGGGTCGTGGCGCAGCACGACATGGGCGACGTGCTGCCAGGCGGCGGCGTCGGGCGGCGGCGGCAGCTTCCACCAATCGGGTCGGATGCCGGCCGCGTAGATCTGCTCGAGCGCGCGCGCCAGCGTGTCGGTGCGTGCTGCCATGTCGCGCGGCGGCACGACCTCGATCAGGAACTCGCGGTCGGTGCCGAGGCAGGCGGCCTGCAGCGTCGTCAGGCGGTCGAGTTGCTCCCGGCGCAAGTCGGCGGCGTCGTCCGGGTGATAGACCACCAGGCATTTTGCGACGTGCTCGGTCGGCCACTCGCGCAACGCGAGCGCGAGGTCGGCGCCCGCCTCGAACTGCAGCGGGCGCGACCCGGGCAGCTCGACCGGCCGGGCGACCCACCATGTCGCCCCGGTCAGCGGCGGCAACACGGCTTCGCCGTAGCGGTCGTCGACGATCACGCCGAAGCACGGATCGCTGCGCCCGGCCGAGGCGGCCGCAGCACCGCGCCGGGCTCCGTCAGCGAGCAGCGCCTTGAAACGGGCGATGCGCTCGGCCGGCTCGCCGGCAGCGAGCTCCTCGAACTGGCTGCGATGGTCGAACGCGAGCACCGCGAGCTCCGGCCAGTCGCGCGTTCGGGTCGTCGTGCGATGCAGGTGCTCGAGGTCGGCGTCCTTGCGCAGCCAGCGCGTCGAGGCGCCGTGCGCGAGGAAGTGATGCAGCTCGACCTCGCTCGGCATCGCTGGCGCGCAGCCATGGCGCGAGACGACCAGCGCGCCGCAGGCGTTCGCGTAGGCACAGCATCGGGCGAGCGGCTCGTCGCGCAGCCAGCCGCGCAGGAAGCCGGCCATGAACGCGTCGCCGGCGCCGAGCACGTTGAAGACCTCGACTTCGAAGCCGGGGCCGACGCGGCCGTCGTCGAGCCGATCGGGAATCGGGCCTTCGAACACGACGCAGCCGAACGCGCCGCGCTTCACGACCAGCGTGGCCGAGCCGAGGCGGCGCAGTTCGCGCAGCGCCGCGAGCGTGTCGGCGGCGCCGCCGGCGATGCGGATCTCCTCCTCGGTGCCGACGATCAGGTCGCACTCGGGCAGCACCGCCTGCAGCTGCCGGCTGACCGCGACGGACGCGACATAGCGCTGTTCACCGAGGCCCGGGCTGGTCAGCCCCCA
>JBDSAB010000149.1:0-5505 GCA_039922395.1 Caldimonas sp. | reverse complement strand
CTCGAGCGCGCCGGCGATGCCGGCACCGCGTTCGACGGCACCCACCTCTACCAGATCGCCGAGGCGCGCATCGACAAGATCGATCCGGCCACCGGCGACGTGCTGGCGTCGATCCCTGCACCCGGCGAGGGCCGCGACTCGGGCCTGGCGTGGGCCGAGGGCAGCCTCTGGGTCGGCCAGTACCGCGAACGCAAGATCCACAAGATCGACCCCGAGACCGGCGCGATCCAGCGCACGATCGAGTCGAACCGCTTCGTCACCGGCGTGACCTGGGTCGACGGCGAGCTGTGGCACGGCACCTGGGACGGCGACGAGAGCGACATCCGCCGCATCGACCCGGCCAGCGGCGTCGTGCTCGAGCGCCTCGAGATGCCGCCCGGCATCGGCGTCAGCGGCATGGAATCGGACGGCGCCGAGCTCTTCTACTGCGGCGGCGGCCCGAGCGGCAC
Organism: Caldimonas sp.; assembly: GCA_039922395.1. GTDB lineage: Bacteria > Pseudomonadota > Gammaproteobacteria > Burkholderiales > Burkholderiaceae_C > Schlegelella_A. Next base: position 5,056 of record JBDSAB010000149.1, on the reverse strand, counting down.
CGTCCGCGCCGTGCGCCGGCCCAAGCGCCGCTGAGCGCGGCCTTCCCGTTCCACCCGAAACCGTGCGGCCGCGTCGCCCGCCGAGGGCAGCGCGTCGCCCGGACATTCATCGATCGATCGGCTCATCGAGCCCAGGAGCAACCACCATGAACACCGCAACCGCCACAGCAACCGTCACCACCACCGGCGCCGACGCCATCACCGTCGACCATGCCGTCGTCTCGCAGGACCGCTGGATCGCCGAGCGCAAGACGCTGATGGCGCACGAGAAGGAGCTGACCCACCTGCGCGACCAGATCGCCCGCGAGCGGCGCGCGCTGCCGTGGGTGCGCATCGACAAGAACTACGTCTTCGACGGACCCGAGGGCAAGGTCAAGCTCGCCGACCTGTTCGCCGGACGCCGCCAGCTGCTGGTGCAGCACTTCATGTTCGGCCCGGGCTGGGACCAGGGCTGCCCGAGCTGCTCGTTCATGGCCGACCACGTCGACGCCATGAACGTGCACCTGAAGCATCGCGACGTCAGCTTCGTCGCGATCTCGCGCGCACCGCTCGCCGACATCGCGCGCTTCCAGCGGCGCATGGGCTGGCAGTTCCCCTGGGTGTCGTCGAACGCGAGCGACTTCAACTTCGACTTCCACGTCAGCTTCACGGCCGAGGAGCGCGCGAAGGGCGACGTCTACTACAACTACCACCGGATGCCGTTCCCCTCGGAAGAAGCGCCGGGCATCAGCGCGTTCTACCAAGACGACGCGGGCACGATCTTCCACACCTACTCGACCTACGGCCGCGGCGTCGAGGTGATGATGGGCACCTACAACATGCTCGACCTGATGCCGAAGGGCCGCGACGAGCGCGACGTGGCCTACAAGATGGAGTGGCTGCGCCACCATGACCGCTACGAGCCCGAGCCGGTCGTCGAGGCGGCGCCGGCGGCGACCTCGTGCTGCCACGCCGAGCGCTGAGCTCGCTCGCTGTCTGAAAGCCCACGCGTCGAACGGATGCACGTGCGATGACCAGCCTCTGGCCCTGGCTCGCCGTCGCCGGCCTCGGCGCCTTGCACGGCGCGAACCCGGCGACCGGCTGGATGTTCGCCGCGGTCTGCGGGGTGCGAGCCGAGGATCCGGCGCAGGCGCGGCGCGCGCTGCTGCCGATCGGCGTCGGTCATGGGATGTCCGTGGCGCTGGTGGCCTTGGCGCTGGCGCAAGGGCTCGCATTCGACCGCGCCGGGTTCCAGATGCTGGCCGGTGCGCTGCTCGTCGGTGCCGCGGGTTGGCGTGCGCTCAAGCGCGGTACGCCACGCATGCATCGTTCAACCGCCTCACTGCCGAAGCGTCGGTCCGGAACGGCCGGCCATGTCGGCCTCGCGCTGTGGTCGTTCCTGATGGCCACGGCGCACGGCGCCGGGATGATGCTGGTGCCGGCGCTCGTGCCGCTCTGCCTGAGCAGCGGCCCGGCTCGCGAGATCACCGCTTCGGGGTCGCTGGCTCTGGCGCTGGCGGCGGTCGGCCTGCACACCGCCGCAATGCTCGCGACGACGGGGCTCATCGCGGCGGGCGTGTGCCGCGGTGTCGCAGGGCACGCGCGGCTGGTGGGCGGCGCGATTCCACAACGCGCCTTGACCGCGGCACTCGGCGTCACCGGAGCGCTGCTGATCGCGTGCCGCTAGCCAATGCGTCGGGCTCTCGACCTGCGGGATCCAGCGCACCACCCACGGCCGCGCGGTGCCCCACGTCATCTCGATCCTCCGGCTGCGCACTGAGGCGGCGACGCGCTCGCGTCGCCGCTCTGGATCAGCGACGCGGAGCCGCCGCCATCCGTTCGCCCGGATAGCGCACCAGGCGCTGCTGGCGCTCGACCGGACCGAAGCCTTCGCCGCTCGGCGTCAGCTCGCCGTGCAGGCGGGCCAGCACCGTGTCGGCCTTGACATCGGCGCGCGCCAGCATCGAGGGGCCGCTCGCGTCGTGCGATTCGGCGCCTTGGCCGGCTGGCACCAGGTCACCCTGCAGGCGAGCCATCACGACTTCGGCACGCACGTCGGCGCGCGAGCGGGTCGACGGGCCGAAGCGATAGGCCATCGGCTCCGACGCCTCGCCGGCCGGCCGCAACTCGCCGGCCGCACGCGCCTGCAACACCTGCGCCTTGACGTCGGCACGCGTGGTCGGCGCGAACCCGCCGTCGGCCCGGGCGGGCGCGGTGGCCACGGTGCCGGCGACGACGATCAGGGACGAGATCAGAAACTGCTTCGTGTTCACAACAAATCCTTTTGGCGAGAAGAGAGGTCTTGCGTCACCCCGAACAACGATTCCGGAATGACGACTTCACTGTAGGCAGGCGAGGGCTTTTCGCCGAGTGAACAATGCGAGGCGTCGAAGTGACTTATTCACCTTTCACTCGAATCGGAGACAACCCATGAAGCGCCACCTCTGCCTGCTCGCCGCCGCACTCGGCATCAGTTCCGCCGCGGTGGCCGACCCGATCTCGATCCTCTTCCTCGGCAACAGCTACACGTTCGGCCGGCTCGATCCGGTGATGAGCTACAACACCGCCAACGTCCACGACCTGACGGCCGGCTTCAACGCGATCAGCTCGACCGGCGCGAACCCGTGGGAGCCGCATCCGTGGGGCGGCGTGCCGGGCATCTTCAAGAAGTTCACCGACGAGAGCGGACTGGACTACGACGTCTCGATCTCGGCCCGCAACGCCGCGAGCCTGCGCGGCCAGTTCCTGAACACCGCCAATGCGGCCTGGGACCTGCGCGGCAACGCCGCATCGAGGGTCTGGGACACGGTCGTGCTGCAGGAACAGAGCGACGCCGCGCTGCCGCCCGGTCGCGGGCGCAACGCCGACCTCGCGACGTTCAACGTCTACGCCGACCAGTTCGAGCGTTTCATCCACAACGGCGCGGCGCAGACCTATACCGAGACGCAGCTGTTCGGCAGCCTGGCCGCGTGCCAGGCGACCGGCTCGTCGGCAACGACCTGCAACACGGTCCGCAACATCCCGCAGAACCCGAATGCGAGCGCGGCGACGAAGATCTACCTGACGCAGACCTGGGCCCGACCCGACATGGTGTTCGCCCACAAGATCACGCGGGCCGACCCGACCACGCCGGATGGTCGGCCGATCGTCGACACGACAAGCGCGGGCGGCAACGCGATCCTGTACTACGGTTCACTCGCGGCGATGACCGCCGACCTGCGCGAGTCGTTCGCCGCGAAGGCGAGCACGAACCCGCGCTTCGCCGGCGTGCTGCCGGTCGGCGAGGCGTTCCAGCTCGCGGTCGACCGCGGCATCGCGAAGGGCTCCGGCTTCTACGACGCGAACGGCGTGTACGTGCCGAACCCGCCGGGCGGTTTGATGAACCTGTGGTGGGACGACTACCTGCACGCCAGCAAGTACGGCTCATACCTCGACGCGCTGGTGCAGTTCGGCATGATCACCGGCCTGAGCCCGCTCTCGCTCGGCGCGAACGAGCAGGCCGCGATCGATCTCGGCATCAGCAACGCCGATGCGGTGGCGCTGCAGCGGATCGCCGCGGATCAGCTTGCGATCGCGGCGATTCCCGAGCCGGAGACCTGGGCGCTGTTCGCCGGCGGCCTGTTGCTGATCGGGCGGGTGGCGAAGCGACGCGCGCGCCAGCAGGACTGACGCATCTCGGGCGTTCGAGACCCACGCCGTTCAGCCCGCCTCGGCGAACGCCTTCAGCTTGCCGAGCGCGACCTCCCACTCGCGGCCGATCACGTCGAGGCTTTGCCGCGCGGCTTCGAGCTGACGCGGGTCGAGCTGCCAGAGGCGCTCGCGACCGAGCTTCGCATCGCGCACGACACCGGCGTCGGCCAGCACCTGCAGGTGCTTGGTCACGCCCTGTCGGCTGATCGCGGTCTGCGCCGTGAGCTGCGCGATCGAGAACGCACCGCCCGCACACAGCACCGCGACCAGGCGGAGCCGGACCGGGTCGCCGAGCGCGGCGAAGACGCCGGCCAGCGCCTCGCTTGACCGCACGACCGCCGGCAGCCCGGCGTGCAGCGGCAGCGCCCGCTTCGTGGTGCCTCTAGCCGACATGGCGCACGATGTTCTCCATCTGCCCGTCCCAGCCACCGCTGTTCATGCGGAAGGCTTCGAGACGGCGATGCGGCGGAATCTGGTCGAAGCCCGACTCGACGACGGTGAGCCGGGTCCCGCCGCCCGGCGTGTCGGCGAGCGTGAAGGTGACCAGCGTCGGCGTCTCGGCCGCGTAGTCGACGGCCGGATCGACGGCGTACGGATGCCAGCGGTACGAGAGAAGAGACGGCACTTCGACGCGCTCGACGACGATGTCGAACCAGACGTGCTCGTAAGCCGGAACCGTGATGCGCCCGCGGGCGCGCCCGCCCGGCGCGAACGTCTGCCCCTTCAGGTCGACGCCGAACCAGCTGCCGAATTCCTCGGCGTTCGACAGCGCGCGCCAGACCCGCGCGCGCGGCGCGTCGATCAGGACGCTGCGTTCGATGCGATCGGTGTCGGATGTTGTCGTCATGTCGATGGATCTCCTTCGAGGTGGTCGATGCCGCAGGCGCTCGCGCAGACCGTCTGCGACGAGGTCTCAGCACGGCATCGACGATTCTGGTCATGCAACCTGTCGGTTGCTCATCCAAGTATGGACGGCTTCGTCAGAAATGCAACCGAAAAGTTGCGCGATGTGCGCGCCCGGGCGTCAGCCCGAGAGCGCAGCCAGGTTCAGCGTGTGCGAGCGGCCGAGCCAGAGCGCCGAATCGCGGTGGTCGCGCAGTTCGTCGCCGGTGTTCGGATGCATGAACACATCGAGCGCGCCGTGGTTGAGCGCGAGCCAGCCGGCCACTGCCGTGAACGCATCGGCACCGAACGCGAGCTGGTAGCTCCACATCGGGTGTGGGCCGACCGGCTTCTCGTGGAACCGGCCGAGCGCAAGCCGGCCGGCGAGCTCGCGCTCGATCGTCTCGCGCAGCGCCCACGCTGCATCGCGGCTCGCCGCGTCGAAGTAGACGTGTGCGTGCCAGCTCGCGATGGCGGCAGGGTCGAGCAGGCCCATGAGCAACTC
>JBDSAB010000148.1:0-3125 GCA_039922395.1 Caldimonas sp. | reverse complement strand
GCTCGTGCCGATGTCGGCTGCCGAGGTCGAGGGCGTCATGGCACTCGAAACCAGCGTCTATCCGTTCCCCTGGACGCGCGGCAACTTCATCGATTCGCTGGCCGCCGGTTACATCGCGCAATTGCTGCGTAATGGACAGGACGGAAGCCTGCTCGGCTACTTCGTCGCACTCGCCGGCGTCGACGAGATGCACCTGCTGAACATCACGGTGGCGCCCGACCATCGGCGCCAGGGACTGGCCCGATCGATGATGGAGGCGCTGGTCGCGCGCAGCCGGATGCTGAAGGCGCATCGCATCTGGCTCGAGGTTCGCGTCAGCAACGACATTGCGCTGGCGGTCTATCAACGATTCGGTTTTCGCGAGCAGGGCGCGCGTCCCGGCTACTACCCGGCCGCTCACGGCAAGCGCGAGAACGCCGTCGTGATGAGCCTCGAGATCGATGTCGAACGGAGCCGGGCCGATGGGCTGGACTGAACGGCAGCGCGCCATGCTGGCGGAGATGGGCATCCGCCTTTGGGTGCCGGAGACGCTGCCGGCGTCCGCGCCGGGTGATGTCGACACCGCCACACGCGAAACCGATGGCAAGACGGCATCGAGCGCATCTGCCACACCCCGCGCAGCGAGCGCATCTGACGAAGCCGTCGCCGTGGTGGTGGCGCGGACCGACCTGCCCAGGGCGCCGGCCAGCGAGCCGAATTCACCGGATCAGCATCGCGCGGCCGACGACATCGCGAGGCTCGACGCTGACGCGCTCGCAGCGCGCGCGGCCGCCTGCACGTTGTGCGCGCTCTGCGCGGGACGCACGCGCTCGGTGTTCGGCCACGGAAGCCTGCAGGCCGACTGGATGGTCGTCGGCGATGCGCCCGACGCCGACGACGATGCCGCCGGCGAGCCATTCGCCGGCCGGGCCGGCCAGCTCCTCGACAACATGCTCGCCGCGCTGCGCCTGTCGCGCGGCGAAGCGCCGCGGGCCGGCCGCGCGTATGTCACGCCGTCGGTCAAATGCCGCCCGCCGGCTGGCCGCGTGCCCGAGCCCGGCGAGATCGAGCGCTGCCGGCCGTACCTGGTGCGCCAGGTCGCCCTCGTGCGGCCGCGCCTGATCATCGCGATGGGCCGCGTCGCGGCACAGGCCGTTGTCGGCACGGCCGAGCCGGCCGCGCGGCTGCGGGGCCGCGTGCACCGTTTCGAAGGCGTGCCGGTCGTCGTGACGTACGCGCCGGCCCACCTGCTGCGACATCCGCAGGACAAGGCCGCCGCGTGGGAGGACCTCTGCCTGGCGCTCGAGGTCGCGCATGGTTCTGATTCGCCACAGAGCGATCCGGCGTAGCCGTTTCCAGGACGGCGCACGACTATGATCGGCGGCGCTCCGGACAACCGACAACAAGCCCACTCGATGGCTGCCGTTCCCGCCCCCCAGGCCTCGACTGCGCCAGAGTGGGATCTCCTTCCGGGTCTGTTGCTGCTGGTCGGTGCAGACGGCGTCGCGCGGGCTGCCAACGCCGCGTACTGCGCGTTCTTCGGCGTCGAACCGGAGGCTGTCGCGGCCGCCGATTGGGACCGACCCTTGAGCGAGAGCTCGCGGACGGCGTTGCGCGCGGCCCTGGCATCGCGCGGTGACTTCACCTTGCAGCTCGAGGCCGTTGCGACTGGCGACCGTCCGGCGTCGCTGGAATGTGCGGGGCGCTGGGTCGAGGCCGACCGCGGCTATGTGTGCCTGCTGCACGACATCACCGCGGCGACGCGCGCCCAGTCGGCGGCACAGGCGCAGGCCGGGCTGTTCCGCCTGCTCGCCGACAACGTGCCGGTGCTGATCGCGTACTACCGCGCGAGCGATCTGCAATGCCAGTTCGCGAACAAGGCCTACGCCGAACGCTTCGGCTTCGACGAGCGTTCGATCATCGGCAAGACGTTCGCCGAAGTGATCGGACCCGAGGTCGCGAGCCAGATCGAGCCCGCGGTCCGCAAGGTGACGTTGGAAGGCCGGCCGGCGATCTACGAACGGACGTTGGACGGGCCGGACGGCAGCACGCGCTGGATCGAAGTGCACCTGCTGCCGCACCTCGGCACCGAGCGCGAGATCGTCGGCGCCTATGTGCTGATCTCCGACATCACGAAGCACCGCCAGGCCGAGCTCGCGCTGCGCGAATCGGAGGAGCGCCTCGCGAAGTTTATGCAGGCGACCGCCGAGGGCATCGTCTTCCACAAGGAAGGCTTCATCACCGATGCGAATCCGCCGGTCTGCGCGCTGATGGGTTACAGCCTCGAAGAACTGCTCGGCCACAAGACGATCGAATTCATCGCGCCCGACCACCTTGCGAAGGTGTCGGCGGTCATCACGTCGCGCCAGGAGACGACCTACGAGAGCGTGATCATCGACAAGCAGCAGCAGCGCATTCCGGTCGAGTTCATCGTCCGCACGATGGTGCGCAACGGCGAAGCCCTGCGCATGACGATCGTGCGCGACATCCGGGATCGCCACGCGGCGCAGGCGCGCATCCACCACATGGCGCACCACGACGCGCTGACCGGTTTGCCGAACCGGATGTCGTTCATGGACCACCTCGAGCACTCGATGGTCGCAGCGCGCGAAGACGGATCGCGGCTGGCGCTGCTGTTCATCGATCTCGATCACTTCAAGCGGGTCAACGACTCGCTCGGCCACATCGTCGGCGACGCCTTGCTGCGCACCGTCGCGGCGCGCTTGGTCGGCGCGCTGCGCGGCACCGACGTCGTCGCGCGCTTCGGCGGCGACGAGTTCATGGTGCTGGTGCCCGACCTGCCCGCCGATCCGGCCCGGCGCGAAGACGTCGAGCAGGTTGCCCAGAAGCTGCTCTCCGTGATCGAGGCGCCAATCGATGCCGATGGCCGTCCGCTGACGGTCACGCCGTCGATCGGCATCGCGTTCTATCCGGGTGACGGCGATTCGCCGACCGAGCTGATCGAGCATGCCGATTCGGCGATGTACCGCGCCAAGGCGCGCGGCCGTGCCAACCACCAGTTCTTCGATCCGGCGATGGCGACCTCGGCCTACGCCGCGCTGGTGATGGAGGGCGAGCTCGGGCAGGCACTCGCGCGTGGCGAGTTCGAGCTCCATTTCCAGCCGCAGGTGCAGGCCGAGAACGGC
>JBDSAB010000147.1:0-5908 GCA_039922395.1 Caldimonas sp. | reverse complement strand
GCCGAAGCGATTGCCGATGTGGCCGTCTGGTTGATGCGATCGGTGGTCGCGCCCGCGGTCGCGGGCGTGACGTCGTTGTTCAAGCCGTCGCGTCGGCCTTCCGACGGCGCCGGGCCATCCAGCCGACGAAGCCTGTCCCCAGCGCCATGAGCGCCCATGTCTCCGGCTCCGGGATCGCCTGCGTGATCGCTGCCGAAGCGAAGCCCTGCATCGCCATCGCCTGGGCTGCGGTGAAGCCGAGGTCGCGGGCGGCGGTGTCCCAGCCGAGGACAGTCGGGTCCTGCCCGGTGATCGTGCCGAAGTCGACCAGCGCGTGCAGGTAATAGCCGAACGCGCTCGCGTGATAGCTGTCCGAAGCCCACAGGTTGACCTGCCCGGCGGTGATGCCGTTGAACGGGTTCGGGTCGGCGAAGCCCGCGATGATCGCGTTGTTCCAGGCCAGCCCGACCGGGTTGACGCCGTCGACGAACGCCGAGTTGGCCGACATCGCGACCTGGTAGCCCTTCTGCACGTCGATGCCCATCTGCAGGATCGAGCCACCGCACCACGGGCTCGGCGGGTTCAGCGAGTTGCAGCCGGGCTGGTAGGTGATGTCGGCGCGCGACCACGTGGCCGTGAGCCGCAGGTCGACATTCGGGTTCTGCGCCTGGAACACCTGGCCGAGGATGCCGGTGTACTGGCTGATCTTGGCCGGGTTGTTGGGCGCCGCGAAGTCGAGGTTGCTCTGGCCGTGCATCACGACCACGTCCCACGGCTTGTTGATGAGCGCAAGGCGGTTGTTGTAGTGGAAGTCGAGGTTGCTGCCCGGCTGCGTCTCGACAAAGACGGTGTAGTCGAGGCCGCGGTCCGTGGTCATCTGCTCGAACAACGCCGGCACGCCGCCGATGCCCGTGCCGACGAGGTCGACCACCGTGCTCGGCTTGTAGTTCATCACCGAGGGCGTCAGTTCGCCGTAGGTGAAGCTGTTGCCGATGAAGAGGATGGTCTTCGCTGCGGCCGGCGCGGCGGTGAAGGCCAGGGCGACGGCGGCGGCGAGCACGCCGTAGCGGGCCGTCCCGTGCGCTCGACCTCGTGTCGTTGCAGAACCTGTTGCCGCAAGATCCGGCGTTGAATCGCGTGTGCTCATGCTGCTGTCTCCTCGTGGTATTGGTGTGCGGATGGGAAATGTTTCCCTCCGCGAGCGACGACGGCAAATAGCGATCCTGTCGAGGGGAGGACTTACCCTTCGTCCATAGGTCGCAGTCGCATGTTGGCGTCACGCATGCGCCGTGATGCGACCGGCTACGACTTGCCGAGCATTTCCTTCATGACCGGCGGCGAGGCCTTCGGGTCGAGGCCGAAGCCGACCAGGAATTCCTCGTACCACTTCTGCGTCTGGCCGCTCGCGTAGTACTTGCCGATCTCCTTGTCGACCCACTCGACGAAGGACTTGTCGGTTTCCTTGCGCACGGCGACGCTCGAGGCCTGCGACTGCGCCGGCGTCGGCACCACGATCTTGCCGGCGCCGAGCTTCTGGCGTGCGGCCAGCAGCGGCGGGTGGAACAGGCAGACCGCGTCGGCGCGCCCGGCCTGGAATGCGGCGATCGCCTCGGCGTTGCCGGGGAAGCGCGAGATCGACGCCTTGGCGACGCTCTCGGTCAGGAACTTGTCCATGCTGCTTGCCTGCGGCACCGCGATGCGCACCGAAGGCTGGTCGAGATCGGCCCAGGCCTTGACCGCGAGGTCGTCGCGCGCCAGCACCGCGAGTGAATAGAACAGCAGCGGCGTCTTCGGGAAGTCGACCGCCTGCGCGCGCTCGGGCGTCGCGTCCATCATCGACATCATGTCGATCTTGTTGCCCTGCAGCGCCGCGATCGCGGTGCCCCAGGTCACTTCGACCGGCTCGAACTTGACGCCCAGCGTGGCGGCCATCGCCTTGCCCACCGAGACGCCGACGCCGGTCGTCCAGTCGCCGGATTTCGGGTCCTTGGAGTACCAGGGCGGCGCCTGCGTGACGCCGACACGCAGCGACCCGCGCTGCTTGATCTGGGCGAGCGTGTTCTCCGCCGACTGCGACCAAGAGACGGGCGCATAGGCGGCAGCGGCGAGCGCGAGAACGGTGCGGCGGGTGACGTCGGCGGACATGGCGGGCACTCCAGTGGGGGTGACCGATGATATGAGCGAGCCGGAAAGCGAGCGTCGTGCTTGACGAAGGTGGCGCGGGTCTAGCCCACCAGTGCCACCAGGGCGAACAACGGATCGCGTCCGCGGCGCATTCGCGCGTTGCTCGCGGCGCCGATCGCCAGCTTGGGACAGTAACGCGCCGGTAACGCAGACGCACTTACCGTGTGAATGCAGTGACTGCGCCTGCCCCACTGTCACAGGAGAGTGTCCATGCACCGGATCACGAATCATGCTTGCGCTTGCGGCGCTGGTCTGAAGCGCGATTTGCCGTTCACGATCACGCTGGACGGCACCCGAAAAAATAAACCGGGCGTGAGCGTCGCCCGGGCGAGCAGCTCGACGCACGCTTCCCCCTGCAGGAGGACGCCGCGCTGAAGAAGTGCCCCTGAACGTTGAGCGACAAGGACAAGACGATGTACTCGACCCGGACTTTCGCATTCATCTTCGCCACGCTGCTATCAGCTTGTGACACAGGCCCCAGCGAGGGGGAGTTCCTCGCGGTGTGTCTGAAAGAAGGGCAGACCGCCGTCAATCAGGCCCTCAGCAAGCGGATGGGCATCAACAGGGACGCGTACTGCACGTGCACGGCGAAACAGGCGCGAACTGCGCTCTCGGCGGACGGCTACCGCTGGGTGATGCTGAACATGCAGAACAAGAAGGAAGAGGCCCGGGCACTACAGGCCAAGATGAATGACGCGCAGCAGACGGAACTGATGGCGACTGCGATCAAGGTCTCTGCGAAATGTGCTTCCGGGGAAGGGCTGGGGCCTGTGAAGAAGCCCTAGAGAGCGACGTCACCAGCCGAACGAAACTTGCGGAGCTCGACATGACGACAAGCACTTTCCCGTGGCGGTTCTCGATGTGGCACGCGACCAAATCGATGGTCCTTCTTGCACTGGCCATCTCCCTTGGCCCTGACGCACGGGGCCAAGCACCGGCTCCCTATCGTTTCGAGGCGGCCAACTATTGGGGCAGCCACTACCAGACCATTGCGAACGCGACCGATCCGCAGGATTGTGCAATCCGTTGCGACGCCGACGCGCGCTGCCGGGTCGCAAGCTTCAGTGGGCCGCGCGCCCCCAGGCCCTGGGCCAACACCTGCGTGCTGCGCTCCGCGGTCGGGCCCCGGCACACCGAGCAACCGGACATCCGGTCCTGGGTCAAGGGTGCGACGGCGAGCGCTCCCGTTCCGCCTTCGGGCGCTCTCTACCGCTTCGAGCGGGCGAACTATTGGTCCAACAACTACCTGACGATCAAGAACGCGCGCGATCCGCAGGCGTGCGCGCAGCGCTGCGATGGGGACCCAAAATGCCGCGTCGCGAGCTTCAGCGGCCCTGGTGCGCCCCCACCCTGGGCCAACACGTGCGTGCTGCGACACGCGATCGGGCCGCGCCACACGAACCAACCGGACATCGTGTCCTGGGTGAAGCCGTGATGCATCTGCGTGGCGATGCTGATTTGGATCTGGCACCTGCTTGTCATCGACCTGGGCCTGGCCATTGCGCCGTTGTCCACACATTCTTACCATCGGAGCGCGGCTCAATGATCCCCGCGCCACGGTGTGGTGCGTGGAATCCACCGTCTCACGTTCGCGCGGTAGCGCTTGTACTCCTCGGGGAACTGCTCGCCGAGCGCCGGCTCCTCGTAGCCGAGCACGAACAAAAAGAAGGCCGCCCACACGATCGCTCCGTACTCGAGCACCGCTACGCTGCCGAACAGGAGACCCTGACCGATGATCAGCGCGGTGACCGCGACGTACATCGGATTGCGCACATACCGATAGAAGCCGCTGACAACGAGGTGCTTAGGCGGCATCACGGGAGCCGGCGTACCGAGACCTTGCAACGCGAAACGGGCGAATGAATCGAGCAAGATCGGTAGCCCAGCCGCGATCAGGATGCCGCCGATCACGCGCGCGATCGGGAACAGCGCAGGCTCGAAGTGCCACTGCGTGAAGTACCACGGCACGTACACGGCGAGAGTGCCCGGCGCGATCACCAAGAAGATCGCCGACCCGATGATCGCAGGGGCGCGCCGCATGACATCAGTCTAGCCAACGCGGAAGTCGCCGGCCCGTTCAACGAACCACGGCCATGCTCTAATCGTGTGGGTAAGGGAGTTCCGGTGAAGCGACGAACGGTTCTCTTGTCGGGTTCGGCCGGCGCGCTCGCGCCGCTGCTTGCAGCCTCCCAGCCAGCGCGCAAGGTGCATCGCCTAGCCATTTTGGGCGGGGGAAGCGTAGCGGACATGACCGAAGAACGATCGCCGCGCTTGAAGGCGTTCTTCGCGGAGTTGCGCCACGCCGGTTTCGTCGAAGGCGATAACCTCGTTGTGGACCGGCGCTCGACGACAGGTGACACCGGCCGCATCCTTGTGCTGGCCAGTGAGGTGATCGCGCTCAGCCCCGACGTGATCTTCATCGTCGAGACTCGCTTTGCGCAGGCGCTCAAGGCAGTGACGACCACCATTCCGATCGTGGCACTGACCAACGACCCGGTCGGTGCCGGGCTCGCGTTGAGTTTGGCTCGGCCGGGGGGCAACGTAACCGGGTTTAGCCTCGGCGACGGCATAGAGGTCGTTGCCAAGCGCATCGAGCTGCTGCTACAGGCCGCGCCCGCCGTGAGGCGGATCGCCTACATGGCACCCCGCATCTATCTCGAGGGTCGATTCGGGGCGTACTTTCGCAACGCGGCCGTCGCAGCCGGCGTCGTGCCGGTCGACGCGCCACTGGACCAACCGATCGGCGAAAGCACGTACCGCAGCGCCTTCGCATCCATCGCGCAGGCTCGCGCCGATGCAGTTTCGGTCGAGGGCACCACTGAAAGCTTCGTGCACCGGGCGCTCATCACGCAACTCGCGGCCGACGCGCGGTTGCCGGCCATTTACGCGCTTCGCGAAGCAGTCGAGGCTGGCGGGTTGATGGCCTATGCGGTCGATACGCCCGATGTGTTCCGTGGTTGTGCCGACTATGTGGGCCGCATTCTCAAAGGCGCCACTCCGGGCGAGCTGCCGTTCCAGCAGTCCACCAAATACGAGCTCGCCATCAACATCAAATCGGCCAAGGCGTTCGGCTTGGTGATACCCACGTCGCTGTTGATCCGCGCCGATCGGGTTGTCGAATAGGCGCTCGACCGGCGCAGACTGTGCGATCGCGTAGGTTTCAGGGAGCCCGGGCAAGCACTCGCGTCGCTGTCCTTCCTGAGCCGACAGTCTGCTTTCGGCCTTCTGCACCTGCGACTGCCACTACTGCTTTGGGTCGGCCGCAGACGTCAGCAGTCGCCGTGTGCCATGCAGCCGAGTCTGCACCACTCGATACGGCCATCAACGATCGCGACCGCCTGCAACAGGATCGACTCAAGCAGGCGAGAGCCGCGCAGGCGTCGGCCATCGCGCAGGGCCGCCGCCGCTAGGCGCGGCGACGGCTTCGATCGGGCTCAGTGGCCGCGCCGCTCCGGCGCGTGCCGCAGCGCCCGGATCTGCTCGTCGGCGCGGTCGAGCAGGGCGACCAGCTGGCGCATCTCGTGCGGGGACACGCGGCCGTCGGCCTTGGCGCGTGCCTCGGTGCGGGCGATCTCGCGCTGACCTTGCTCGAGCGTGCGCGCTTCGCGGCGGCTGATGTCGCCGCGCGCCACGCCGGCCTGGATGCGCTGTTCCTGACGCGCCTGCCGCGCGTCGATGGCGGAAGTGTCGATGCGCGCGAAAGGCTGCGCAGAGGCCGCGATCGAGGCCACCGTGGCGGCTGCGG
>JBDSAB010000146.1:0-2805 GCA_039922395.1 Caldimonas sp. | reverse complement strand
GCCAGATGCTGGGCCGTGACGACCATGCCGTTCTCGGCGGCGACCGGCGCGACCGAAGCAGCGCGAACCGCGCTGCCGAGGACCAGCAACACGGACAGCGCGACGCTGCGGAGAAGAAGGATCGAGCTCATGGAAAATCCCGTGGAAGTGAACCCTGTCGATGGGACATGCCGGACCGGCCGAGGCGTCGATTCAGCGCTGTCAGCGCGGCTCGACGACGACATAGCCGCGATTCTCGACCGTATCGAAGGTGCGCATGCCGGCGACCAGCAGCGGGGTCGGCATCCAGACCCAGCCGGCGACCGCCGGATTGACGTCGAGAACGAGGAACGAGTCGGAACGGGCATCGTAGGCGCCGAGCGGCGAGATGTGGCCGCCGCCACGCTGGCCGACGGCCTCGCGCCGGTAGTTGACGATCACGTAGGTGCCCTCGCGCTGCAACGCACCCGCGATATCGGCACGGATCGCGTCATCGGACAGGCCCGCGTCGACGACGGTCATTCGCGTGACAAGGCCATGTCCGCGCAGCATTTCGTCGAACTGGCGCAGCTGGTAGCCGAAGTCGCGCTTCGGCCAGCCGTCGATCACGACCGGACGACCGTCGACCGTGACCGGCTCGCCCAGCACCTGGGCCCGCGTCTTCGCGCCCTTCTCGATCACGTTGTCCTGCGTGTAGCGAGGAACGCTGAGGTCGGCGCCGGGCGGCAGGCGCTGCAGGTCGTCGACCCGCAGTCGGCTGCGGTCGCGCGGCAGCGCCGTGCTGCGCGAGCGGATCGCGTTCAGCACGATCGCCGCGGTGGTCGGACCGCAGAAGGCCGAGTTCGACTGGGCCTCGAACTGGTTCGCGAGCAGCGCGAAGTCGGCTTTCGCGCGCGCCGTTGCGAGGCGGGCCAGGCCTTCGTCGGACGAAAACGACGTCAGTGCCGAAGTCGCTTGGGATGCAGCGGCGGTCGCTGCGACGGGCGCGATGAAGACCGAGCGCGGGCTTTGGCAGCCCGCCGCCGCGACCAGCATCAGGGCCAGGACAACGCGGGTCCAGGGCGCCATCGTCAGTCCTTTCCGGTCAATCGTTCGCGAAGCTGTACGGGCCGCCGCGCTCCAGCGCCTTCCGGTAAGCCGGCCGCTCGTGGATGCGCTTCAGGAACGCGGCAAGATGCGGACGGCTCACGTCCAGCCCGGCGCGCTGGGCCGCAGCTTCGAGCGGAAAGCTCATCTGGATGTCGGCCGCGCTGAACTCGGCGCCGGCGAACCAGGCACTCGCCGCGAGCTCCTTCTCCATGAAGTCGAGCTGGCGGGTGAGGTTCGGGGTGACCATGCGGGCCAGGACCTTTTCCGAGATGCCGCGTGCGATCGGCTTGACGAAGAACGGCATCGGCATCGTCGGGATGCGGTCGAAGATCAGCTTCAGCAGAAGCGGCGGCATCGCCGACCCTTCGGCGAAGTGCAGCCAGTAGGTGTAGCGACGGCGCTCGGCACTGCCGGCCGGCGGGACGAGGCGTCCGTTGCCGTAGCGCTCGAGCAGCGTCTCGATGATCGCGCCCGACTCCGCCATCGTGACGTCGCCGTCGGTCACGACCGGCGACTTGCCGAGCGGATGGACCTTCAGCAGCGCGTCGGGGGCCAGCATCGTCTTCGCATCGCGCTGGTAGTGCGCGATCTCGTACGGCAGGCCGAGCTCCTCGAGCAGCCACAGGACCCGCTGCGAGCGCGAGTTGTTGAGATGGTGAACGGTGATCATCGCCAGCCGCCGTATCGGGTCAGGGGGCTGGCATTGTGACCGGCGCCGCGGCGAGCAGTCGCCGCAGTGCCGCGCGGTTCAGATCGACATCATCTGGCGCACGCCGTCGGCAGCCATGTCCTTGCCGCGGCCGGCGCGGATGATCTCGCCGCGCTCCATCACGAGGTACTGATCGGCGAGCTCGGCAGCGAAGTCGTAGTACTGCTCGACCAGCACGATCGCCATCCGCTGCGCCTTGCCTGCCACCGACAAACCGCGATCGGCGAGCATCCGGATGACCCGGCCGATGTCCTTGATGATGCTCGGCTGGATGCCTTCGGTCGGCTCGTCGAGGATCAGCAGCTTGGGGCCCGCGGCGAGCGCGCGCGCGATCGCGAGCTGCTGCTGCTGGCCGCCGGACAAGTCGCCGCCGCGCCGGTTGATCATCTGCTTCAGCACCGGGAACAGCTCGAACAGCTCGGGCGGCAGCGGCGTGCGGCCCGACTTGTAGGCTAGTCCCATCGCCAGGTTCTCCTGCACCGTCAGGCGGCCGAAGATCTCGCGGCCCTGCGGCACGTAGCCGACTCCCTTGCGCACCCGCTCGTATGGCGTGTCGGTCGTGATCGGCGTGCCGTCGAGCGCGATGCTGCCGGTCTTCACCGGCACCACGCCCATCAGGCTTTTCAGCAGGGTCGTCTTGCCGACGCCGTTGCGGCCGAGCACGACCGTCACCTCGCCGAGCTTCGCCTCGAAGCCGACATTGCGCAGGATGTGCGAGCCGCCGTAGTACTGGTTGACGCCGTTGACGGTGAGCATGGGGAAATCCGGTGTCCGCGTTCGCGTCAGCGACCGAGGTAGACCTCGACGACCTTCTCGTTCGACTGCACGGCCGCGAGCGAGCCCTCGGCCAGCACGCTGCCCTCGTGCAGCACCGTGACCTTCTTCGCCGGGTTGTCCTTCGTCAGCTCGTGGATGAACTTCATGTCGTGCTCGACGACGACGAGCGAGTGGCTTCCTTCGAGCGACAGGAACAGCTCGGCGGTGCGCTCGGTCTCCTCGTCGGTCATGCCGGCGACCGGCTCGTCGAG
>JBDSAB010000145.1:0-3061 GCA_039922395.1 Caldimonas sp. | reverse complement strand
TACCAGCGCAAGACCTTCGACGAGCTGAAGGCCAAGTACCACTCGCTCGACCTGCTGCTGATCGACGATGTCCAGTTCTTCGCCGGCAAGGAACGGACGCAGGAGGAGTTCTTCAACGCGTTCGAGGCACTGCTCGCGAAGAAGGCGCACATCATCATGACCAGCGACACCTACCCGAAGGGGCTGGTCGACATCGACGAGCGGCTGACGTCGCGCTTCGACGCCGGGCTGACGGTCGCGATCGAGCCGCCCGAGCTCGAGATGCGGGTCGCGATCCTGATGCGCAAGGCCGAGCTCGAGGCGACCGCGATGCCCGAGGACGTCGCCTTCTTCGTCGCCAAGAACGTGCGGGCGAACGTGCGCGAGCTCGAAGGGGCGCTGCGCAAGATCCTGGCCTATTCGCGCTTCAGCCAGAAGGAAATCAACATCCAGCTCGCGCGCGAGGCGCTGAAGGATCTGCTGTCGATCCAGAACCGACAGGTCGGCGTCGAGAACATCCAGAAGACCTGTGCCGACTTCTACAAGATCAAGGTCGCCGACATGTACAGCAAGAAGCGACCGGCCTCGATCGCACGGCCGCGGCAGATCGCGATGTACCTCGCGAAGGAAATGACCCAGAAAAGCCTGCCCGAGATCGGCGAGTTGTTCGGGGGCCGCGATCACACGACAGTGCTGCATGCGGTCCGCAAGATCTCGGCCGAGCGCCAGAAGAACACCGAGCTGAACCAGCAGTTGCACGTGCTCGAACAGACGCTCAAGGGCTGACAGGTGCCCCAGCCCTTTGTCAAGCGCGAACCTTGGGGACAAGTTTCGAACAAGCCACCCGCTGTCCACAGGCCAGCGGCGATTCGTGAAGTTGTTGTCTTTGGCGACCTCGGTCGCAGAGCCTTGATACCGGACTTCGAGGCGATCTAAGCGGTTGATGGGACAGGCGAAAATCGCCTTGTCCACAAAAGATGGCGTGCTCTACTACTAAAGCTAAGTTAAGAGGTTGACATGATTGTCTTGAAAGCTGCGCAAGAAAAATTCTTGAGTGCGTTGCAAGCGGTCTCCGGCATCGTCGAACGGCGCCACACGCTTCCGATCCTGGCCAACGTGCTGATTCGCAAGACCGGCGCGCAGATCGAGTTCACGACAAGCGACCTCGAGATCCAGGTCCGGACGACCGCCGAGCTGGGTGGCGATGGCGCGAACTTCTCGGCGACGGTAGGCGCCCGAAAGCTGATCGACATCCTGCGCTCGATGCCGGCCGACCAGATCGTCACGCTGTCGTCGAACCAGACCAAGCTGACCCTGCAGGGCGGCAAGAGCCGCTTCACGTTGCAGACCTTGCCGAGCGACGACTTTCCGCTGGTCCAGGAAGCGGCCGACTTCGGCCCGGTCTTCAGCGTGCCGCAGAAGGTGCTGAAGGGCCTGATCAACCAGGTGCACTTTGCGATGGCGGTGCACGACATCCGGTATTACCTGAACGGCATCCTGTTCGTCGCCGAAGGCAAGAGCTTGACTCTGGTTGCCACCGACGGTCACCGCCTCGCGCTCGCGCAGGCGACGCTCGACACCGAGATTCCGAAGCAGGAAGTCATCCTGCCGAGGAAGACCGTGCTCGAACTGCAGCGCCTGCTGCGCGACGACAAGGAAGGCGACGACGGCCGCATCGAGATGCGCTTCGCCGCGAACCAGGCCAAGTTCTCCTTCAGCGGTATGGAGTTCGTGACCAAGCTGGTCGAAGGCAAGTTCCCCGACTACAACCGCGTGATCCCGAAGAACCACAAGAACACCGTCACGCTCGGTCGTGCGCCGCTGCTCGCGAGTCTGCAGCGCGCGGCGATCCTGACCAGCGAGAAGTTCAAGGGCGTGCGGGTCAACCTCGAGCCGGGCACCCTGCGCATCGCGTCGAGCAATGCCGAGCAGGAAGAGGCCAAGGAAGAGCTCGAGATCGACTATGCCGGCGACACGATCGAGATCGGCTTCAACGTGACCTACCTGATCGACGCGCTGACCAACATGAGCCAGGACATGGTCAAGGTCGAGCTGCAGGACACCAACTCGAGCGCGCTGATCACGGTACCCGAGCAAGCCGGCTTCAAGTACGTGGTGATGCCGATGCGCATCTGACCGGCGATCGGCAGTCGATCGACCGGTGCGGGCACAGGCCCGCGTCAGCAATGTTTTTTGTGGGAAGGCACGCGAGTGCCAGCCCGAACCGTGGATGTGACGATCGATGAGTGACGTGCAGGACCAACCCGACGACAGCGGCGTGCGTGCCGACATGGCGAGCAAGGCTGCGGCCGTCAGCGCCGCCTATGGCGAAGGCAGCATCCAGATCCTCGAGGGCTTGGAGGCGGTGCGCAAGCGCCCGGGCATGTACATCGGCGACACGTCCGACGGCACCGGTCTGCACCACCTCGTCTTCGAGGTCGTCGACAACTCGATCGACGAGGCGTTGGCGGGCTTCTGCGACGACATCGTCGTCACCATCCACACCGACAACTCGATCTCGGTGATCGACAACGGCCGCGGCATCCCGACCGGCGTGAAGATGGACGACAAGCACGAGCCCAAGCGCTCGGCCGCAGAGATCGCCCTCACGGAACTGCACGCCGGCGGCAAGTTCAACCAGAACAGCTACAAGGTCTCGGGCGGCCTGCACGGCGTCGGCGTGTCGTGTGTCAACGGCCTGTCGAAATGGCTGCGCCTGACGGTCCGCCGCGACGGCCACGCTCACTACATGGAGTTCCGCCAGGGGGTGCCGCAGGACCGCGAGGTCGTCGAGAAGAACGGCGTGCCGATCTCGCCGATGAAGGTCACCGGCGAGACCGAGAAACGCGGCACCGAGGTCCACTTCCTGCCCGACCTCGAGATCTTCTCGAACATCGACTTCCATTACGACATCCTCTCCAAGCGCCTGCGCGAGCTGAGCTTTCTCAACAACGGCGTTCGCATTCGGCTGATCGACGAGCGCAACAACAAGTCCGACGACTTCGCCTTCGCCGGCGGCGTCAAGGGCTTCGTCGAGTTCATCAACACCGGCAAGAAGGTGTTGCACCCGAACGTCTTCTAC
>JBDSAB010000144.1:0-2859 GCA_039922395.1 Caldimonas sp. | reverse complement strand
GTCGCGCGCACGCTCGGCATGGACGGTGTCTGCCAGAACAGCCTCGATGCGGTCAGCGACCGCGACTTCGCGATCGAGTTCGCAGCCGCGGCCGCGCTGTGCATGGTCCACGTGTCGCGCTTCAGCGAGGAGCTCGTGCTCTGGATGAGCCAGAACTTCGGCTTCATCGATCTCGCCGACCGCTTCTGCACGGGCTCGTCGATCATGCCGCAGAAGAAGAACCCGGACGTGCCCGAGCTGGCGCGCGGCAAGACCGGGCGCGTCGTCGGCCACCTGATGGCGCTGCTGACCCTGATGAAGGGCCAGCCGCTGGCCTACAACAAGGACAACCAGGAAGACAAGGAACCGCTCTTCGACAGCGTCGACACCCTGAAGGACACGCTGCGCATCTTCGGCGAGCTGGTCGGCGGGATCGTCGTCAAGCCCGCCGCGATGGAACGGGCGGCGGCACGCGGCTATGCGACGGCCACCGACCTCGCCGACTACCTCGTCAAGAAGGGGCTGCCGTTCCGCGACGCCCACGAGCTCGTCGCGCGCGCGGTCCGCCAGGCGATCGAGCGCGGCGTCGACCTCGCCGAACTGCCGCTCGAGACGCTGCAGTCGTTCCACCCGTCGATCGAGGCCGACGTCCGCGCGGCGCTCAGCCTGCGCGGATCGCTCGATGCGCGCGACGTCATCGGCGGGACGGCACCACGGCAGGTTCGCGCACAGGTCGCACGCCACCGCGCGCGCCTCGGCTGAGTCGGGGCCGCCCTACGCCGCGAATCCGAGAGGCCGCCGGCCATCGCGAGCGTCCCGGTGCCTCGGCTCGATCGACCGGGCACCCGCTTGCGCACACGGTGCGCAGTGGCCCGCATCCATCGATCGCGCCGCCGCGTATGACAGAGCGATGACTCCGTTTCGCCGACTCGCCGCCTGGGCAACGGCCCTGCCGGCACTGATGCTTGCGCTGGCGGCCTGCTCGCCGATCCGCGCGCTGAACGCGCTCGTCCCGAGTACGAGCTACGCGCTGACGGCCGACGCGCCGTATGGCCCGCTCAACCGCCAGAAGCTCGACATCTACCGGCCCGCCGAGGCGGCACCGCCAGCGGGCTGGCCGGTCGTCGTGTTCTTCTACGGCGGATCGTGGAACCGCGGCGAGAAGCGTGAATACGCGTTCGTCGGCGAAGCGCTGGCGTCGCGCGGCATCCTGACGCTGATCGCCGACTACCGGCTCTACCCCGAGGTGCGCTATCCCGAGTTCCTCCGCGACTCGGCGCGCGCGCTCGCGCATGGGTTGCAGAACGCCCAAAGGCTGGGCGGCGATCCGCGCCGGATCTTCGTGATGGGCCACAGTGCGGGCGGCTACAACGCCGCGATGCTCGCGCTCGACCCGCGCTGGCTCGCCGAGACCGGACATGCGCCGGGCGAGCTGGCCGGCTTCATCGGCCTCGCCGGCGCCTACGACTTCTTGCCGATGACGAATCCGGAGGCCCAGCCGGTCTTCTTCCATCCCGACTACCCGGCCCACACGCAGCCGATCGAATTCGCCGGGCGGCCGGCGCCGCCCATGTTTCTCGGCGCCGCCGTAAAGGACGACCTGATCGACCCGCAACGCAACACGGTCGGTCTGGATGCGAAGCTGCGCGCCGCGGGCGCATCGTCGACGCTGAAGCTCTATGAAGGCGTCAACCACATCACGCTGGTCGCATCGCTCGCGAAGCCGCTGCGCTTTCTGGCACCGACACTCGACGACGTCGTCGCATTCATCGCTACGGCGGGGCGCGCGCCGTAGCGCCGCACTCGCGTCAGCGCAGCGGGATCTCGCGCGACTCGTAGAGCGCGATCGTCGGCGGCTGCGCCGAGAGCTTGGCGGCCTGGCCGACAAAGGCACCGGAGGCCGGTACCTTGAAGTGCGCGTCGAGCGCGGACCGATCGGCCCAGCGCTCGAAGAAGACCAGCCGCAAGCCATCGTTCGCATCGATCGCTACGCCATGCTCGAGGCAGCCCGGCTCGGTGCGCGAGCGCGCGACGTGCTCGAGGCTGAGGCGGCGCAGCTCGTCGATCGTGTCGGCGCGCGCCTGCAGGGTTCCTGTGACGATGATCATGCGAGTCTCCACCGGTCGTGGCTCGAGAGCGTCGACGAAGTGTAGGTGCGAGGCGGGTCGTTCCGGATGGTGGTCGTCGCGCTGGGGCTCCCCTGTCGGAGACGGCTCATCCGCATCAGGCGACACCGGCAAAACCAGACGCCGGCGCGGGATGGCCGAGAATTCACCACCATCGGCTTCTCGGGTGCTCTCGTCGAGCCGGTCGACCCCCGTCGTCGCTCACGACGATCGACAAGATTCAGGCCGAGCGATCGCAGGGGCGGTCGGGCGGTGCGAAACGCCGTGATCCCGATGCATCGACAACCGACCGCACGCCTCCGTTCTAAAAGCCGCACCCGACCTTCGCCGACGTTGATCGCGGCCGCCGCTCTCCTCGGCCTGACGGCACTGCCCGACGCCCATGCGCAAGGCGCATCCCTCGTCGGGCCGTCGGCGCACGCGCGGATCGGCTTCGAACGGATCAAGCTGCCCGGCGACGAGCGGGTCGGCCTGGTCGGCACGAGCTACCTCGTCGACGTGCCACTGCTCGAGGGCCTCTCGGCAGGGCCGGCGGTCTATGGTGCGATCACCGGACGGCGCGGCGGCTTCTTCGCGATCGGCGGCGAAGCGGCCTGGCGCCGTCAGCTGGCCGGCCCGCTCGGCATTGAGCTCGGCCTTTTCGCGGGCGGCGGCGGTGGCGCCGGCGCACCGGCCGGCGGCGGCCTGATGCTGCGACCGCATGCCGATCTGCTGTGGGACTTCGGCCGGTTTGCGCTCGGCCTGTCGGTCTCGC
>JBDSAB010000143.1:0-29177 GCA_039922395.1 Caldimonas sp. | reverse complement strand
CCCTTGCGGCCGAGATCGCCGGCCAGCTGCTCGCAGAGCTCGGTGAAGATGCGCCCGAGCTCGGCGCGGTCGCGCACCGCGTGCAGGTCGCGATCGAAGGTCGTCTCGCGGCTGATCGAGCGCGGCTCGCTGAACGTGACGACCTCCCGTTCATCGCGACCATGCGACGCTTCGTGCAGCCAGGTGCCGAAGCTTTTGCCGAAATGCTGGAGCAGCAGCGCGGGGTCGGCAGCCGCGACGTCGCCGATCGTGTGGATGCCGAGCTTCGCAAGCTTCTCGCTCGCCTTCGGCCCGATGCCGTTCACCTTCTTCGCGGGCAACGGCCAGATGCGCGCTGGAATGTCAGCGGGTGCCAGCAACGTCAGCCCATCCGGTTTGTCGAGGTCGGAGCAGATCTTCGACAGCAGCTTGTTCGGCGTGACGCCGATCGAACAGGTCAGCCCGGTCGCCGCATGCACTGCGTCCTTCAACAGGCGCGCCACCGCGTGTCCGCCGTCATCTTGTGCGCCGGGCACGTCGGTGAGATCGACGTAGATCTCGTCGATGCCCCGGTCCTCGACGCAGGGCGCAATGCTGCGCACCGCGGACTTGAAAAGCCGCGAGTACTTGCGGTATTCGTCGAAGTCGACCGGCAGCAGGACCGCGGCCGGCGCCAGCTGAGCCGACTTCATCACGCCCATGCCGGAGAGAACACCGAATGCACGGGCCTCGTAGGTGCTCGTCGTGACGACGCCACGGCCGGTGTAGTCACGCAACACCGAGAACTCGCGCGTGCCATCCGTTCGCAAGGTCGGCTGGTGGCGGCGGCCAC
Organism: Caldimonas sp.; assembly: GCA_039922395.1. GTDB lineage: Bacteria > Pseudomonadota > Gammaproteobacteria > Burkholderiales > Burkholderiaceae_C > Schlegelella_A. The sequence continues at coordinate 28,366 of JBDSAB010000143.1, read as the reverse complement.
CGCCGATGACCACCGGCCGCCCCTTCAGCTCCGGGTACCGGAGCAGCTCGACCGACGCGTAGAAGGCGTCCATGTCGAGATGACCAACGAGGCGTCGGGGAACCGGGGGCATGGCTGCGGGCCGCGCTGGCTGTTGATATGTACAGCATAGCGGCTCGGCCGCTTCGGATCAACGCGGGTTGTCGCGACCGCATGTCGCACGCGATCGCAGGTTTCGCGCTCCGGTGCTACGCTCGTTCCGGCGTCTCGGACCGAAACCTTCCCGATCTGCTGCGGACCTGTCACTCATGAGCGCTGACACCCTGATCCGATTGGCGAACGCCGACGACGCGTTGTCCATCGCACGCATGTCGCGCGATCTGATCGAGCAGGGGCTCGGCTGGAGCTGGACGCCGCTTCGGGTTCGTCGCAGCATCCGCGATGCATCGACCAACGTCGCGCTGGCGCTGCAGGGCGATTCGCCGGTCGGCTTCGGCATCATGAAGTACCGCGACGACGAGGCCCACCTGCTGCTGCTGGCGGTGGCGCCGGGGCTGGCCCGGAAGGGGATCGGCAGCGAACTCGTGGCCTGGCTCGAGGCCGCGGCACGCGTCGCCGGGATCGGGCAGGTCTATCTCGAGGCGCGCTTCGCCAATGCCGCCGGCCGGGCTTTCTACCGCCGCCTCGGCTATGCCGAGATCCAGACGGTTCCTGGCTATTACGCCGGTGTCGAGGCGAGCATCAGGATGGCGAAGGATCTCTGGATCGAGCAACCGGCGTCGGCTTGACGGCGGGTGGGGGAGGCGCAGGCTTCAGGCCTGGATCGCTCCGCCGCGCAAGGCGCCGCGTTCGGTCGAGCCGAAGCTGGAGTAGAGCGTTCCGGGTTCGCGGGGCAGCAGCACGTCGATCGCACGATCAAGCGCCGCGGTCGCTCGCGCCAGTGATTCGCGCTGGGCCGCAACCTGTCCGCTGGCGGTGGCGAGGCGGGTGCGCAGTGCCGACGGCACCGGGCCGTTGCGCGCGGCTTTCGAAAACTGGTGAACCGCGTGGGCCAGGGCCCGCTGCAGTTCTCCGGCGTGCAGATCGATTGCGCTGGCGTCGCGAGCGCGCAGTGCGGCGCCGAGTGCGCTCAGGCGCGATTCGACGTCGGCAAGGCTGTCTTCGAGGTGGATCGGCGAAGGCGACGAAGGGTTGCCCGAGGGGGCCGAAGGGTGCATGAAGCGGTCCGCTTGAAGATCGGGCAGAAGGGTCAGGTGTTCAGTGATCGACCTTGCTGAGCAGCTCGCGGGCATTGCCGATCAGCTTGTCGGCGATCACTTCCGGATTGATCTTGAAGCTGCCTTCGGCGATCGCCTGGGAGATGCGCGCGACTTTCTCGGCATCGAACGGCGTGGCCCCGGACAGCAAGGCAGCCGCCGTGCTGGAGAGCTCGACCTTGGCGCTCGGATCGGGTGCACCGGCGGTCGGCGCGGCCAGGGTCGCCGTTGACGATCCCGCTTTCGCCGAATCGACGCCGGCGCCTTGGCTCGTCGCGGGCGTGACGGCCAGGGGTTTCTCTGCTGGATTGCCGATCTTCATGAGGTTCTCCAAAGGGTCCGCAGCGGGCTTAGCCCATTCACATGGACTTGTGTATCGGCCTGTAGCACGACGACTTTAGGCCTTTCTCACACGGCGGATCGACCTTCGGTTGTTACATCGTCAGTTCGACGCGGCGCTCGCCGACCGGCTGGCCGGTCAGCACGCGTCCGCTTTCGGTGCGGATCCGTGCCGGCTGGCCTTCGATGCCATTGGACAACGCCTGGCCTTCGCCTTCGAGGGCGAAGCCGGGGCCGAGCGCCAACACTTTCACGGTGTCGCCGGCGGCGAACCAGATGCGGGGCTTGAGGTGCCCGACCCGCAGGCTTTGACCCGGCCGCAGGGCGGGGCCGACGGCCCGTCCGACGGCTTGGCTGGCGTCGACGATCGCCGGCATCGGATCCTCGGCGAGATCGACTTCGGCCTCGACCAGGTCGCCGGGTTTCAGCACCGATCCCGACGTGATACCGGTGGTCGTGACGAGGGCGCGGCCATAGGCCTTCACCGTGATCGGCAGGAACACGTTCCAGTGCGAGGTACCTTGCGCGCAGCGCAGGCCGATGCGGCTCTTGCCCCACAGCCGTGTGTTGTTCGGCAGGTACGGTTCGACGCGCTCGCAGGGCGCCAGGCGCAAGCGCGGATCGAGCTGGCCGACGAGCACCTCGACGCGGGTCACGCCGGCCGGCGGTGCGCTGGTTCCGCTCGCGAGCGCGAGCGCGCGGACCTGTTGCTCGAGTCCCGCTTCGAGACCGCTGGCCGCGGGCGTCACATCGTCGGCGCGTGCGCCTTCGGCGCGCAACCCGAGCGCCAACAGGATGAACACCACGAGGCCGCCGGCGCGGATCCAGCCGACCGCTCGGCGCCATGACATGTTTGTTTGCACCCCGTCACTCTAGAAGGAGACAGCGTCGCAGAAGGCTTGGAACTGGCGGCGGTTCGAGGTTCTGTTCTGGCTAATGTTCGGGCAGTCGCTGACCACAATCCGCACATCACCCGAAGGCCGACCGGCTGCCGGGGAACGCTTACGGGAGTGGTCATGCTCAACCGACTCGGCGACACGCTCGACTTCCAGGCCCAGGCTTTGAGCCTCAGGTCGGAGCGCCAGCGGCTGATCGCCAGCAACATCGCGAATGCCGATACGCCGGGCTACGTCGCCCGCGATCTCGACTTCGCGCAGGCGCTGCGGCAGGCGACCGGCACCCTGCAGCCCGCCCGCGCGCTGCAGGTGAGTCAGCCGGGGCATCTCGGCGGCGGCACCGGCGTCGGTGGCGCGCGAGGCGATGGCAGCCTGACCTACGCCACGTCGGCGCAGACCAACCTCGACCGCAACACGGTTGACATGGATCGCGAGCGCGCCAGCTTTGCGGACAACTCGGTCAAGTACGAAGCCACCCTGCGCTTCATCAACGGCAACGTGCGCACCGTGCTGAGTGCGATCACCGGCCAGTAATCGCTGCGGCGGATCGGGAGTCCTCATGGGCATGATGAACATCTTCAACGTCTCGGGCAGCGCCGCGAGTGCGCAGAGCCAGCGACTCAACGTCGTTGCCAGCAACCTGGCCAATGCCGACACCGTCGCCGGCCCGGACGGGCAGGCGTTCAAGGCACGCCAGGTCACCTTCCAGACCCAGCTGATAGGCGAGATCGCCAACGACCCGACTGCCGCCGGCGTGCGCGTCAGCAACCTCAGCGAAGACCAGACGCCGGGACGCCGCGTGCACGACCCGAAGCACCCGGGCGCGGACGCCGAGGGCTACGTGACCTACAGCAACGTGAACGCGGTCGAGGAGATGGTCAACATGATCTCGGCCTCGCGCTCGTACCAGAACAACATCGAAGTGATGAACACCGCCAAGAGCCTGCTGCTGAAGACGCTGCAGATGGGCCAGGGCTAACCGGAATCGAATATGGCCGTCTCTTCCACCACCTCCGCCACCGACGCGACCGCCGCGGCGTCATCGCTGACCGCCAGCACGAGCGATGCGAAGGCGACGTCGGAGCGCTTCCTGAAGCTGCTCGTCGCCCAGATGCAGAACCAGGACCCGTTGAGCCCGATGGACAACGCCCAGGTGACGAGTCAGATGGCGCAGATCAACACCGTCAGCGGCATCGAAAAGCTCAATCTCACGGTGCAAGGGCTGTCGAGCCAGTTCGCGCAACTGCAGGCGGTGCAGGGCGTTTCGCTGGTCGGCCACGACGTCGTCGTCCCGGGCAACACGCTGCAGGTCGCCGACGACGCGACCGCGCAGGCCGGCTACGAGCTCGCCAACCCCGCCGACCAGGTCAAGGTCGAGGTCCTCGCGCCGAGCGGCAAGGTCATCGACACCCTCAACCTCGGCGCGCAGACGTCGGGCGTCCACAGCTTCGACTGGCAAGCCGGCGCGAACGCGTCGATCACTGGCCTGCGCTTTCGCGTCACCGCGACGAGCGGCAGCGTCAACACGGCAGCCACCACGCTGGTCCGCGACAAGGTCGCCGCGGTCAGCACGGTGAACAGCGTCTTCAGCCTCGAGCTCGTCAATGCGGGCACCGTCCCGTACAGCTCGATCAAAGCCTTCAATTGAACAAGGAACACCAATGAGCTTTCAGCAAGGTCTATCCGGTCTCAATGCGTCCGCGAAGAACCTGGAGGTCATCGGCAACAACGTCGCCAATGCCAACACGTTCGGCGCGAAGTCCTCGCGCGCCGAGTTCGCCGACATGTACGCGAATGCGCTGAGCGGCGGCGGCGGCAACAACATCGGCATCGGTGTCACGCTGGCGTCGGTCGCGCAGCAGTTCACCCAGGGCAACATCACGTCGACCGACAACCCGATGGACCTGGCGCTGAACGGCGCCGGCTTCTTCCAGCTCGCCGATTCGGCCGGCGGCGTCGAGTACTCGCGCAACGGCCAGTTCAAGGTCGATCGCGACGGCTACGTCGTCAACACGCAATTGCAGCGCCTGATGGGCTACCCGGCCGATGCGACCGGCGCGATCCAGGCCGGCAAGGCGTCTGCACTGCAGATGCCGACCGCCGGGATCACCCCGGCCGAGACCTCGCGTGTCACGATGGAGCTGAACCTCGACGCACGGGCACAGGTCACCGCGCCGACGTCCGGCCCGCCGATCGACTTCCTCGACGCGTCGACCTTCAACAACGCGACCTCGGTCACCGTCTACGACGCGAAAGGGCAGGACGTCGCGCTGACCTACTACTTCCAGAAGGCGGCGACCGACACCTGGAACGTGTACGTGACGGCGAACGGCGCACCGATCTCGACCTCGGGCGGCAACCCGGTCGCGTCGACCACGCTGACCTTCCCGTCGAACGGTGGCAAGCCGACCGCACCGGTCGGAACGGTTCCGATCGACATCCCGTCCGTCACCAACGGCGTCGGTGCGGTCACCGTGCCGATCACCGGCGTCGCCCTGAGCGTCACCGGCGCGACGCAGTACGGCTCGCAGTTCGGCGTGACCGACCTGTCGCAGGACGGCTACGCGCCGGGCCAGCTGATCGGCATGCAGTTCGAGTCCAACGGCATCGTCACCGCGCGCTATTCGAACGGCCAGTCGAAGCCGGCCGGCCAGGTCGAGATCGCGACCTTCCGCAATCCGCAGGGGCTGCAAGCCGTGGGAGGCAACGGCTGGACGCGCACGTTCGCATCGGGCGACCCGATCGCCGGCGTGCCGGGCGAGGGCAACCTCGGGGTGCTGCAGGCCGGCGCGCTCGAAGAGTCGAATGTCGACCTGACCGCCGAGCTCGTCGCGATGATCACTGCGCAGCGCGTCTACCAGGCCAACGCGCAGACCATCAAGACGCAGGACCAGGTTCTGCAGACGATCGTCAACCTGCGCTGATTTCGATGATCTTCGCCATCGCCTAGGGAGCCGCCATGGATCGCATGATCTATCTGTCGATGTCGGGCGCGAAGGCGACCATGCAGCGCCAGGACACGCTCGCGCACAACCTCGCGAACGTCTCGACCACCGGCTTCCGCGCCGAGCTCGCGGCGTTCCGCGCGGTGCCGGTCGAAGGCAGCGGCGCCAGCACGCGGGTCTACGCGCTCGAGACGACTCCGGGCTACGACGCGACGCCGGGACCGGTCAGCGGCACCGGCCGCAACCTCGACGTCGCGATGAAGGGCAACGCCTGGCTCGCCGTGCAGGGACTCGACGGCACCGAGGCGTACACACGCGCCGGCTCGCTCGACGTCTCGGCCGAAGGCAATCTCGTCACGCGAGCCGGCCTCACGGTGCTCGGCGACGGCGGCCCGATCCAGGTGCCACCGAACAGCGCGGTATCGATCTCGCCCGACGGCACGGTGACGGCCTCGAGCAGCGCACCGAACAGCCGGCCGACGGCCATCGGACGACTCAAGCTGGTCACGCCGGAAGTGCCGTTGACACGCGGCACCGACGGTCTGTTCCGAGGCGCCGATGGTGAGCTTTCAGCCGACACCGCCGCACGGGTCCAGGACGGCGCGCTCGAAGGCTCGAACGTCAGCGCGGTCGAGACGATGATCTCGATGATCGCGGCCGCGCGCCAGTTCGAGGCACAGATGAAGATCCTGCAGACCGCCGAAAGCGACGAGAAGGCCGCGTCGCAACTGCTCTCGATGAGCTGATCCTGTGCGGTGCGGCGATCGCCGCATCGAGGGGAGATGACGGCGATCCGCGCCTCTTTTCCAGGGTTGCCGGCGCGCACCGTCCGCCACCATCGGCGGAACTGATCGGAGCCCCGTCATGATGCGTTCCCTGTGGATTTCGAAGACCGGCATGGAGGCCCAGCAGACCCAGCTGGACACCATCTCGAACAACCTCGCCAACGTTTCGACGAACGGCTACAAACGCGCCCACGCCGTCTTCGAGGATCTGATGTATCAGAACCTTCGGCAGGCCGGCGCCAACAGCAGCGAGCAGACGACCCTGCCGACCGGCTTGCAGGCCGGTCTGGGCACGCGGGCCGTCGCGACCGCGCGCAACTTCAGCCAGGGCGGCCTGCAGCAGAGCAGCAACCTGCTCGATGTCGCGATCCGTGGCAGCGGCTTCTTCGAGATCCAGTTGCCCGACGGCACCAACGGCTACACCCGCGACGGCGCATTCCAGGTCAACGCCCAGGGCCAGCTCGTCACCAACAACGGCTACGCGGTGCAGCCCGGCATCACGATCCCGGCGAATGCACAGAGCGTCACGATCGGCAACGACGGCACGGTCAGCGTCACGCTGCCCGGCCAGGCGCTGCCGCAGAGCATCGGGCAGCTGCAGATCGCGAGCTTCATCAACCCGGCCGGCCTCGATCCGAAGGGCGGCAACGTCTACGGCGAGACCGCCGCGTCCGGAACGCCGAACGCCGGCACGCCGGGGCAGAACGGCCTCGGTTCGCTGCAGCAGGGTTTCGTCGAGACCTCGAACGTCAACGTGGTCGAGGAGCTGGTCCAGATGATCCAGACGCAGCGCGCCTACGAACTCAACTCGAAGGCGATCCAGACCTCCGATCAGATGCTGCAGAAGCTCGCCCAGCTTTGAGGCCTGTCGACATGATGAATCGCGTTGCTTCGACGGTCCACCGTTTGCGCGGCATTGCACCGAAGGCGTTGGTGCTGCTCGGCGGCACGCTGCTTTCGGCGTGCCAGGTGCTCAATCCGCGGCCGCCGGTCGACGTCGCCGAGGTGACCTACGCGCGCCCCGAACCGATCGTCGCGCCGGTCGTCAGCAACGGCGCTATCTTCCAGGCCACGCAGTACCGGCCGCTGTTCGAGGACCACCGCGCCCGCCTGGTCGGCGACAGCCTGACGGTGCAGATCGTCGAGAAGGTGTCAGCCAGCCAGAAGAGCACGAGCTCGATCGACAAGAGCGGCAAGGTGAGCGCCGGGATCACCGCGCTGCCGCTGCTGTCGGCCAATTCGTTCGCACGTGCGAGCGCAGCCGGCAGCTCGGGCAACACGTTCGAAGGCAAGGGCAGCACCGAGAACACCAACGACTTCTCCGGCACGATCACCGCGACGGTGACCGGCGTGCTGCCAAACGGCCATCTGCTGGTCGCCGGCGAGAAGCAGATCGGCGTCAACCACAACGTCGACGTCTTGCGCTTTTCCGGTCAGGTCGATCCGCGCGCGATCCAGTCGGGCAACGTCGTCGCCTCGGCGCAGATCGCCAATGTGCGGATCGAGCACCGCGGCCGCGGTGCACAGGCCGACGCGCAGGGAATAGGCTGGCTCGGACGGTTCTTTTTGAACGTTCTTCCGATCTGAGCCTGCCCAGAATGGGATGACCGGCGATCCCCGCCGAAACATCCCGGGTCAGGCCGGCTTCGCAGACCGAAGCCGGTGCAGCGCGGGTCACCGACTCTCCGATGCCGCGCATGAACACCATTGACCGCCTGCTTCGCGCCTCGATCTGGATCGCGACGCTGATCGCGAGCGCCGCCCTCTGGTGGCCGGCTCCGGCCGAGGCCGTGCGCATCAAGGAAGTCGCTGCGATCCAGGGCGTGCGCAGCAACCAGCTGGTCGGCTACGGCCTCGTCGTCGGTCTCGACGGCACCGGCGACCAGACGACGTCTGCACCGTTCACGACCCAGAGCTTGAACGCGCTGCTCCAGCAGATGGGCGTCACCGTGCCGGCCGGCACCAACATGCAGTTGAAGAACATCGCCGCGGTGATGGTCACCGCGCAGCTGCCGGCGTTCGCGCAGCCCGGACAGGCCCTCGATGTCAACGTCTCGTCGCTGGCCAACGCGAAGAGCCTGCGTGGTGGCACGCTGATCGCGACGCCGCTGAAGGGCGCCGACGGCCAGATCTACGCGCTGGCCCAGGGCAACCTGATCGTCGGCGGCGCGGGCGCCTCGGCGGGTGGCTCGAAAGTCCAGATCAATCACTTGAGCGCCGGCCGCATTCCGGAAGGCGCGACCGTCGAGCGCAGCGTGCCGACGCCGCTGAGCCAGGGCGACTACCTGCAGCTCGACCTGAACACCAACGACTTCAACACCGCGCGCGAAGTGGTGCGATCGATCAACGCCCGGATGGGCAGCGGCACCGCGCAGGCGCTCGACGGCCGCGTCGTGCGCGTCCGCATGCCGGAGTCGACCGATGCGCGCGTCGCGTTCCTGGCCGACATCGAGAACCTCGACGTCGCACGCGCGACGCCGGCGGCCAAGGTCGTGATCAACGCGCGCACCGGCTCGGTCGTGATGAACCAGGCGGTGACCTTGGCGGCCTGTGCGGTCGCCCACGGCAGCCTTTCGGTGACGATCAATTCGACGCCGCAGGTCAGCCAGCCGGGCCCGTTCTCGAAGACGGGCCAGACCGTCGTCACCGAGAAGAACGACATCACGATCACGCAGCAGGCCGGCTCGCTGATCCAGATGCCGGCCGGCGCGAAGCTGGCCGACGTCGTCAAGGCGCTCAACTCGCTTGGCGCGACGCCGCAGGACCTGCTCGCGATCCTGCAGGCGATGAAGTCGGCCGGCGCACTCGTCGCCGAGCTCGAGGTCATCTGATGGCCGCGCCGCTGACGGGTTCGAGTACCGGGTCGCTGCCGATCGCCGACAGTCGCTCGCTGGATGCGCTGCGCTCGACCGCTTCGCGCGATCCGAAGGCGGTGGTGCGTGAGGCGGCGAAGCAGTTCGAGGCCCTCTTCCTGCAACAGCTGATGAAAAGCATGCGCGAGTCGAATATCTCGTCCGGCATGCTCGACAACGCCGGCACCAAGCTCGGCAACGAAATGCTCGACACCCAGTTCGCCAACAAGATGACCGGCCTGCCCGGCGGTCTCGGCGAAATGATCGCGCGCCAGCTCGAACGCCAGATCACCGGCGTCTCGGTCGGGCCCACAACGACGTCGCCGCCAGCGGCTTCGCTGCCGACGGTCGATGCCGGTGCCGATCTGCCGGTCTCGCAGCGGCAGGCCGACTTCCTGCGCCTGCATCAGGGCACGGCCAGCCAGGCGGAGTTGCACAGCGGCATACCGGCGGCGTTCATGGTCGCGCAGGCTGCACATGAATCGGGTTGGGGGCGGCGCGAGATTCGCAATGCCGACGGCAGCTCGTCGCACAACCTGTTCGGCATCAAGGCGGGCGCCGGCTGGAACGGACCGGTCGCCGAAGTCACGACGACCGAGTACGTCGGCGGCGAACCGCAAAAAGTCACGGCGAGATTTCGCGCCTACGCGTCGTACGCCGAGTCGTTCCAGGACTATGCGCGGATGATCAAGGAAAGCCCGCGCTATGCCGGCGTGTTCGCGCAGGCCACGTCGGCGTCGGCTTCGCCGCAGGCCTTCGCACTCGGCCTGCAGCGCGCCGGCTATGCGACCGACCCGGCCTACGCCGACAAGCTGACGCGCGTCATCAACACCACGCTGCGCTTGCAGCGGATCGTGACCTGAGCCCGCGTGACGGTGACTGACGAGGACCGAACAGCATGAGCGTGTCGCCACTTCTGACGATCGGGTCGAAGGCCATGTCGGCGAGCTATGCGGCGCTGCAGGTCACCGGCAACAACATCTCGAATTCCAACACCGTCGGCTACTCGCGCCAGAGCGCGATGCTGGAGACGAGTCTCGGACAGTTCAGCGGCTCCGGCTATTTCGGCAAGGGCGTCGACGTCACCACGGTGACGCGCGCGCACAGCGACTTCCTGACCCGCGAGGCGGCGACCTCGCAGTCGATGGCGGCGGGCGACGCGGCGCGCAGCGAGCAGTTGCAGCGTCTCGAGACGGTGTTCCCGACCGGCGAGGCCGGAATCGGCTACGCCGCTGCCACCGCATTCAACGCGTTCGTCGACGTCGCCAACAAGCCGCAGGATGCCTCGGCGCGATCGGTCGCGCTGGCTCGGGTCGGCGACCTGGCGGCGCTCTTTCGCACCGCGGACGAGCAACTGAACGCGTTGCAGGCCGGCGTGACGATCGACCTGAAAACCTCGGTGACGTCGATCAACGGGCTGACCCGCCAGATCGCCGGCTTGAACCAGCAGATCGCCAGCATGCAGGGCAACGGCCACGAACCGAACGATCTGCTCGACAAGCGCGACCTCGCGATCAACGAGCTCAGCAAATACCTGCAGGTGTCGACGATCGCGGCGGATGACGGCTCGCTGAGCGTGTTCATGAATGGCGGCCAGCGCCTCGTCCTGGGTGGCGAGGCGAGCACACTCGCGGCGGTTCCGGACGCCTACGACCCGGCGAAGGTACAGCTCGGCATCACCGAGGCCGGACAGACGCGCGCGTTGCCATCCGGCTTCGTAACCGGCGGATCGGTGGCCGGCCTGCTGCGCTTCCAGAATTCCGATCTCCCGGATGCCCGCAATCTGCTCGGCCAGATGGCAGCAGCGATCAGCGGCCGCCTGAACCAGCAGCAGGCGCTCGGCCTCGATCTCGGCCAGCCGCCCGGCAGCGGTGCACCGTTGCTCTCGGTCGGTTCGCCCGGTGTCTCGCCGGCATCGACCAATGCGCAGGCGGGCGGAGTCGCCGTGGCGTCGTACATCAACGGCAGCGGCGTGCGCGTGCCGAGCGTGAGCCTGACGATCGTCGACTCCGACGCGCTGCGCGCAAGCGACTACGAGTTGCGCTCGGATCCCGCCGATCCGGCCGGCACCTACCGGCTGACCCGCCTCAGCGACGGCACGTCGCAGAGCGTTGTCAGCGGCGCGGTCGTCGACGGCTTCCGGGTCGACGTTGCGACTCCGTTGCCAGTCGCGCGCGACCGCTTCCTGCTGCAGCCGGTCGCACCGGCGATCTCGCACATCCGACGCGTGCTCGACGACCCGGCCGGCCTCGCCGCCGCATCGCCGGTCACCGCGACGGTCGCCAATGCCAACACGGGAACCGCTGCCGTCGCATCGCTGAGCGCAATCAGCCCGTCGCTGAACCCGAATCTCACCGCGACGATCACGTTCACCGACGATGCCGGCGGCTACAGCTACAGCCTGGTCGACACCACCGGCGCGTTGCCGACCACATCAGGCACCGGCACGTGGACCGCGGGCCAGCCGGTCAAGCTCAACGGCTGGTCGATGGAGCTGAGCGGCGTCCCGCGCAGCGGCGACGTGATCGGCGTGCAGAGGACGGCGTTTCCGGCCGGCAACAACGGCAACGCGAATGCGCTGCTCGCGTTGCGCGACGTTCCTTTCGTCGGCCAGCAGACTCTTGCCGGTGGCGTCATCCAGCCCGGCGACACCGTGACCGACGCCTACGCGGCCGCGCTTGCCAAGGTCGGCGTGCGGGTCCAGAGCGCGAAGTTCTCCGCCGATCAGTCGGCGAGCATCGCCGCCGACGCCAAGCTGGCGCAGAGCTCGGCGACCGGCGTGAACCTCGATGAGGAAGCCGCGCGCCTGATCCAGTTCCAGCAGAGCTACCAGGCCGCCGCCCGGATGCTGCAGGTCGCGCAGTCGCTGTTCGACACGCTGCTGCAGGCAGCAGGCTGACCGTTCCCTCCCATTCCAGCGAGTCATCTCCATGCGCATCGCGACTGCCAACGCCTTCGACGCCGGTATCGACACCTTGATGAGCCGGCAGGCCGACTTGAGCGAGGCCCAGGTGCAGCTCGCCAGCGGCAAGCGGGTCACCAAGGCGAGCGACGATCCCGCTGCGGCGGCCCGTGCCGAACACGCGCTGGCCGGCATCCTGCGCAGCGACACCAGCCAGCGCGCCGTCGATGCCGCTCGGACCGCGATGTCGCAGACCGAGACGGCGCTTTCCGATGCCGGCGACCTGCTCCAGCAGGCCCGCGAAGCGATCATTGCGGCCGGCAACGCGAGTTATGGCGAACCCGAGCGGCAATCGCTTGCCGAGCAGCTGAAGGCGATCCGCAGCCAGCTTCTCGCCGTGGCCAATCGCAGCGACGGTGCCGGTACCTACCTGTTCGCCGGCCAGGGTGTGACCCAGAAGCCGTTCGCCGACGCACCGGGGGGCGTGCAATTCGTCGCCACGACCGGCCAGCTCGCCACCGAAAGGTCGACCGCGCTGCCGCTGTCGAGCGATGGCTCGGCCGCCTGGATGTCGGCGCCGACCGGCAACGGTGTATTCGAGACCCGCGCGTCGACCGGCGTCACCAACGCGACCATCGACAACGGCCAGGTGGTGAACCCGGCACTGCTGACCGGGTCGGACTACACGCTGCAGTTCGCATCGAGCGGCGGCACCACGACCTACGCCGTGATGAAGGACGGTCTGCCGACGGCCGTGACCGCAGCGCCCTACGTGTCCGGGCAATCGATCGACGTCGACGGCATGCGGGTCAGTGTCAAGGGTGCGCCGGCCAATGGCGATCAGTTTCAGATTGCGCCGTCGACGCCGACCTTGAGTGTCTTCGCGACGCTCGACAGGGCGATCGCTGATCTCTCGACCCCGGGTCGCACCAACAACCAGATCGCGCAATCGACGGCCGACGGCCTGCGCGACATGGATTCGGTGATGGGCACGATGCAGGAAGCGCGTTCGCTGGTCGGCGCGATGCTGAACCGGGCCGACAGTGAAACGAGTCGCTTGGCCTCCGCGAAACTGATCAGCCAGACCGAGCAATCCGCCGCGGAAGATCTGGACATGGTCGAGGCGATCTCGGCCTTCCAGGCGAAGCAAAGCGGCTACGATGCCGCACTGAAGTCGTATTCGATGGTGCAGCGACTGTCGCTGTTCCAGTACCTCTCCGGCTGACGCCGTTTCGGAGCCCACTTTCGTGTTGGATGTCGCGATCCTCGGCCAGGTGGCACTGGGCTACTCCCCGTTCATCGATCGCAATCGCAGCGTCTCCGCGACCCGACTGACCGTCTTCCCGCTGCGTCCCGACTCGGTTCTCGATGTGGCGCAACTGCTGCACGCGGTCGGCGATGTGTGGCCGGCAAGCGGCGGCCGTGTGTCGCTCAACGTGGTCAGCGAGAGCCTGCTGCAGGATCTGCTGCGGGCCCAGCCGTCGTCGAACCTGATGGTCGAGCTGCCGGCTTTCATGGCCTCGGACCCGGCGAACGTCGAGTCGCTGCAGCGCCTCCACGCCGCTGGCACCACGCTGCTGATCAAGGGTCGGCCGCTCCAGGAGCTGCCGCGCGCGGTGCTGCCGTGTTTCAAGTATTCGATCATCGACCTCGCCGACGACCGCCGGATCGGCGAAGCGGCGCTGGCTCCGCCAGGTGTCACGCGCACGATCTCGCACGTCCAGTCGGGCGTGCGCACGATGGCCGAGATGGAGGCGAGCTTCGAACGGGGCGCGCACGCCGTCCTCGGCTGGCCGATCGACGACGCGATCAATGCGGCCAAGGGATCGAACAAGTCGCCGCAGGGCGACCTGCACGTGATCGTCGAGCTGATCCGCCGGGTCGATGCCGAAGATCCGATCGACAAGCTCGAGAGCACGCTTCGCCGCGATCCGTCGCTCGCCTTCAAGCTGCTGCGCTACATCAACTCGCCCGCCTTCGGTCTGCGCGTCGAGATCAGCTCGTTCAGCCACGCGATCATGATGCTCGGCTATCAGCGCCTGAAGCGCTGGCTGGCGCTGCTCCTCGCCACGGCGAGCAAGGACGTCAACCAGAAGCCGATCATGTTCGCGGCGGTCCGTCGCGGGCTCCTGATGGAAGAGCTGGTGCGCGGCAACGGCGACGAGGAGCTGCGCGGCGAGATGTTCATCTGCGGCGTGTTTTCGCTCCTCGACCGGATGTTCCAGCAGCCGTTCAAGGAGCTGCTCGGCTCGCTGCCGGTTCCGCAACGGGTCTACGAGGCGCTGGTCGACAACGCGGGCCCGTATCAGCCCTACGTCGAGCTGGTTCGGGCGATCGAGAATGAATCGCTGTTCGAGTTTCGGGAGTCGGCCGAGAAGCTGATGATGAGCGTCAGTGAAATCAACCGCGCCGAATTGCGCGCTCTGATGGCGGCGAGCGAGCTGGAATGAGGGTGCCGGCAACCCGGACGCGCTCGCCCGACTGAAACGGACCGCCTTGGGCGGGGCGTGAATGGATGCCGGCGCGGCCGGCGGCGGGAGTGTCGGCCGGCGTTCGTATTCAAGTTTCGTGGCGCATTTCCGAAAACCGGTGGAGCGTCGGCGGTTCAGGCCGAGGCTTGCGCCCGCAGTGGCGGCGGGCCTCGGTATCCTTGGAAACTTTCTCTTTTGAAGAATCAGACCATGCTGCGACCGTCCTCAGACCCTTCGATCGCCAGCCGGGCGACGGGGTGTCGGGTGCGCCTGAACGGCACCGCGAACGAGGAGCGCAGCGCATGTTGAACTCTCAGGCTCCGAATCGCCGGTTCGCTGCAGTCGGCAACGGTGTGTCGTCCCCACCCTCGGGTCCTCGCCCGATACCGGCGTTGACCTTGCCGAGCGCCGGATCGGTGCTCGACGCCGAGGCCCTTCAGCGACTTTCGGAACTCGATCCGACCGGCGCCAACCGGCTTCTCGAGCGCGTGTTCCAGGCCTTCGAAGCTTCGGCCCTCCGGCTGCTGCCGCAGATGCACGAGGCATTCTCCGCGTCGAACCATGCAGGCGTCCGCCATGTGGTTCACACGCTCAAGTCATCTTCCGCGAGCATCGGCGCCATCAAGTTGTCGCAGCTTTGTGCCGAAATCGAAAGCATGATCCGGCTCGAGACCTATGACGATCTGGCCGACAGGATCGGCCGCATGGACCGCGAAACGAACGCGGTGCTGCAGGCGCTGAAACAGATCCGGGGCGTCGAAACGTGAACGCCAGCGCAGCTCCCAACATCGACTTTCTCCCCGAACAGCCCAAGGTCCTGCTCGTCGACGACGACGAGGTGAACCTGTTGCTGACGTCGGTCGCGCTGCGCGAGCGCGGGTTCACGATCACCGAAGCGACCAGTGGCGAGACCGCGATCCGGATCCTGGCCGACTGGCTGCCCGACGTCGTCGTTCTCGATGCGCTGATGCCCGGGCTCGATGGCTTCCAGACCTGCCGCGAACTGCGCGTTCTGCCCGGCTTCGAATCGCTGCCGGTGCTGATGCTGACCGGGCTCGATGACGACGCCTCGATCACCCGCGCCTACGAGGCCGGCGCGACGGACTTCTTCGTCAAGTCGACGCAATGGAGCCTGCTGGCCGGGCGCCTGCGCTACCTGCTGCGCGCGTCGCGGACCCGGGTCGAACTCGAGCGCAGCAAGTCGCGCCTCGCTCGCGCACAGGACCTGGCGCGGATGGGCAGCTTCGACTGGAAGCGCGGCGGCGGCGGGCCGATCTTTTCGGCCGAAGGCTTGCGCGTTTTCGGCCTCGGCCCCGGCGACGCGCTCGACTTCCGCGCGCTGCTGCGCATGCTGCCCGAGGACGAGCGCGGCGCCTTCGTCGAGCTGCTCCACGATGCGATGGCCAACAGCACCGTGCTCGCGACCGACCTGTCGGCCAAGCTGATCGACGGCCGGCAGCGCATCGTTCACATCGAGGCCGAGCCCGAGTTCAACGAACACGGCACGCTGGTCGGCTACACCGGCATCGTGCAGGACGTGACCGACCGGCGGATGGCCGAGGACCGCATCCGCCACCTGGCCAACTTCGACACGCTGACCGGCCTGCCGAACCGGCGCCAGCTGATCTGGCGCGCCGAACGCGCGCTCGAGCAGGGGCGCCGCCTGAATCACCAGGTCGCCCTGCTGCTGATCGACCTCGACCGCTTCAAGGTCATCAACGACACGCTCGGCCACGGGGCCGGCGACGAGCTGCTGATGGAAGTGTCGCGGCGCCTGCGGTCGTGCGTCCGGCACTCCGACCAGGTCCTCGAGAGCTCGCTCGAATCGATGGGCGCGCGTTCGCACCGTTCGCTCGAGGCGGTCGGCCGGCTCGGTGGCGACGAGTTCGTCGCGCTGCTGCCCGAAGTCGTCGACGAGCGCGATGCCGAGCGCGTGGCCTCGCGGATCCTCGACCTGATGCGCCAGCCGATCATCGTGATGGGGCAGGAGTGCTTCGTGACGGCGAGCGTCGGCATCGCGCTGTTCCCGCGCGACGGCACCAACGTCGTCGACCTGCTGCGCAATTCCGACGTGGCGATGTACTCGGTGAAGTCGGCCGGTCGCAATGCGGCGTCGCTCTACCACCCGATGCTGGCCGGCCAGGGCCGCGAGAAGATCGAGCTCGAGAGTGCGTTGCACAAGGCGATCGAGCGCCATGAGCTCGTGCTGCATTACCAGCCGAAGGTCGACGTGCGCGCTGCCAAGATGGTCGGCGTCGAGGCGTTGATGCGCTGGCGCCGCAACGGCGTGCTGGTCCCGCCTGGCGACTTCATCCCGCTTGCCGAGGAAACCGGCCTCATCACGCCGCTCAGCGAATGGGCGATCCGCGAGGCGGCGCGCCAGGCCCGTGTCTGGCAGGACAACTTCGGCTTCGCCGAGTCGATCGCGGTGAACCTGCCGAGCCGGCTGTTCGAGCGCACCGACCTGGTCGAATACATCCACAACGCCGTGACGACATACGGGGTTCCGCATCACGCCATCGAGCTCGAGATCACCGAGACGGGCCTGATGAAGGATCTGCAGAACGTCATCCCGTCGCTGCACCGGCTCAACGAGATCGGCGTCGAGATCTCGATCGACGACTTCGGGACCGGCTACTCGTCGCTCGCCTACCTGACGACGCTGCCGATCAGCGAATTGAAGATCGACCGCAGCTTCATTCGCGACCTCGGCATGACGCCGCAGAGCTCTGCGGTCGTCACGGCGATCATTGCTCTGGCGCGCTCGCTCGGCTTGCGGGTCGTCGCCGAAGGCGTCGAGAACCTGCGCCAGATGGAAGTGCTGCACCGCCTCGGCTGCGGAATCATGCAAGGCTTCCTGTTCAGTCGTCCGCAGCCCGCCGAGGACATCGAGAAGTGGCTGCAGCAGACCGAGCTTCCGAAGGTCGCGCCGTGGATTGCCGACGCCGGCGAAACCGAGTTGCCGGAAGCGCGGCGTTCGAATCGGGCTCGCACGCCGCGCGTGCCGTCTGGCGGTTGAGGGACTGCTGACATGGAAGCCGACGGCTCCGCTCCCGTCCGCACGACACCGGCAGCGCCCGCCTTGCTCGCAAAAGGGGCGCTGCGCCGGCTTGCCGCCGAGCGCATCGAGCCCACGCCTGAAAACTACACCCGCGCCTATCGGCATGAAGCCGGCGAGGCGAACGGCGCGGGCGTGTTGCCCACCCGGGCCCAGCGCCTTGTCGAACTGCTCGCGCACCGTGCTTTCGACACCGAGGTGACCCATGCGAGCGCCGACTTCGCGAAAGCGATGGTCGACGGCCGCTGGGACCAGGCCGAACGCGCGCTGGAGGCGGTGCCACGCCTCGGCGCCGCGGCACTGGCGGACCTGATCGAGCGGATTCTCGGCGGTGCCGAGCGGGGTGGCCCGAAGCTCAGCGCGGCGCAACGCCGGGCCGGCATCCAGCGCGTGCTGGACGCCAGTCGCAAGGATGTGCGCAGCCTCGAACGACGCCTGTCGCAGATGGTGGCGAGCTGGGACAGTGATCTGGCGCCGGGTTCGCAGGCGGTCGAGTCGGCACCGGCGCCACTGGCAGACGTGGCGACCGCTCGGCCCAGCATCGAGCCGGAACCCGCGAATACTGCCGACGCCGCCGTGTCGGAGCCTTCGACCGAATGGGTCCGGCTGGTCGGCTCTTTGGGCGTGGCGCTGCAACGGTCCCTGCCGCAGCCGGAAGGCGCCGACAAGGAGCTGGCCGGAAGCATCGCCGAACTGACCGGGCGTCTCGGCACGGAGGGTCCGACTGCTGACCTGCTCCAGGCAATGGAACATCAATGCGGAACCCTGCGGCGGGTTCTGCAACATCGCCATCATCTGTTCGATTTGCTCGGCGGGTTGACCCTCGAGCTGACCGCCAGCCTGGCGGATCTGGCGGAGAACGACAGCTGGGTGCGCGGCCAATGCGATGCGATGCGCATCAAGATCGAGGAAGGCCTGACCGCACGCGGCGTTCGCGCAGTGACCGAAATGCTGCGCAACACGCGCAAGCGCCACGCCGAGCTTCGGATCGAACGAGAGCGTGCCCGCGATGCGCTCAAGGTCCTGATCAACCGGATGCTCGCGGAGGTGGGAGAACTCGGTTCGCGGACCGGAGGATTTCACGAAAGTGTGGGACGGTACGCCGCGGTGATCGAGGAGGCCGACACGCTCGAAAGCCTGACCGGCGTCGTGCGCGAGATGGTCGAGGAGACGCGGATGGTCCAGTCGTTGGTCCAGCAATCCCAGCAGCGCCTTCAGGAAGAGCATGCGAAGGCGACAGACCTGTCGAACCGCGTGACCGAACTCGAAGTCGCGATGAAGCGACTGTCGGACGAGGTGTCGACCGATCAGCTGACGCAGATCGCGAACCGTCGCGGCCTGATCGTGGCGTTCGAGATGGAACGCGCGCGCGCCGAACGGACCGGTCGACCGCTGTCGATCGGTTTGATCGACATCGACAACTTCAAGCGGCTCAACGACGAACTCGGCCATAGCGCCGGCGACGAGGCGTTGAAGTCGCTCGCCGGGCTGATCCGCAACAACCTGCGGCCGACCGACCATGTCGCGCGCTACGGCGGCGAGGAATTTGTCGTTCTGCTACCGGAGACCGAGGTCGGGGAAGGCGAGAAGGTGCTGACCCGCCTGCAGCGCACGCTGACCGGCGGACTCTTCATGCACAAGGAGAAGCAGGTCTTCGTCACCTTCTCCGCGGGCGTGACGCTGCATCGGCCCGAGGAGCGCATCGAGGACAGCCTCGAACGCGCCGACCAGGCGCTCTACGAGGCCAAGCACGCCGGCAAGAACCGGACTTGCATCGGCTAACGCCGCACCGGCTGAACGTCCGATGCCGAGGCTGCCGGATCCGATCACTGGATCGTTGTCCCAGCACCCGTAAGCCGCAGAGCCTCTTACCGATTTGCCTCGCCGGACAGCAGCGCTGTGGCCGTCATTCGCAGATCGTCCAACTCGTAGGGTTTCTGCAGGAAGGCGTCGTAGTCCTTGAAGAGGGCCCGCACGCTGGCTTCCGAAACGCCGCTCGACAGCACGATGCGCGCATCCGCGGTCGCCGGGTGCTGTCGCAACGCCTTGGCGAGCGCAATGCCGTCGATCACCGGCATCAGGACGTCGGTGATGATCAGCGCCGGCCGGAGGGCGATCGCCCGCTCGATGGCATCGGCCCCGTTGCAGGCGGTCTCGACCTCGTAACCCAGGTCGCGCAAGGCCATTGCGAGGTCGCTGACCACTTCGCGCTCATCGTCGACGACAAGAACGGTGCGTGCGCCGGAGGGCGCTGCCAGATCGCTGCCGGGATCCGAGACGGTGGCGACCCAAAGCGTGTCGGATTCAACGAATGAAGGCGGCATGAAAGGAGTGTGCCGACGATGGACACCGGTCGCCTCCCTCTATTCAGGGGTAATCGGCAAGTCTTACAACTCAATCACCGGGCGATTCGCTCCGGTTGGAGCCGCCTGAACTCAGTCCAAGGCGGCGAAACGTCAAGGTCCGGTCAGTGCTGCAGCCACCCGCTGCAACCCCGCCGGCTCGACCGACCACCACTTCGGAAGCAGCCGCTGAACGTCATCCCGGCCGAATCGGTCATCGAGCAGGACCACGACGCCGCGGTCCTGCTCCGTGCGAATGACGCGTCCGGCCGCCTGGATCACCTTCTGAATTCCGGGGTAAAGGTACGCGTAGGCATAGCCCTCGCCGCAGGCGGCATCCATCCGGCTTCTCAGGATCTCGTTGGCTGCGCTGGGCGGCGGCAGGCCGAGGGTGGCGATGAAGGCGCCGACCAGCCGGCGGCCCGGAAGGTCGATGCCTTCTGCGAATGCTCCGCCCAGGACCGCAAACGCGATGCCGCAGCTGTCGTCGGTGAAGCGCTCGAGGAACCCGTCGCGCTCGATCGTCGACATGCCCCGCGACTGCGACCACACCGTGACATGCGGATGGCGCTCTGCGAGGCGATCGATAGCCTGCTTCAGGTAGTCAAAGCTGCTGAAGAACGCCAGGTAGTTGCCGGGTGAGGCGGACACCTGGCGAGCCATCAGGTCGACGATCGCTGTCAGCGACGACGCGCGATCGCGGTATCGCGTCGACACCTCATGGGCGACGCGCACCGTCAACTGGTCCGCGGCGAAGGGCGGGTCGACGTCGAGCCAGGCCGAGGTCTTCGGAATTCCAAGCATGTCGCACTGGAACTCGAAGGGTGCGAGCGTGGCCGAGAACAACACGCAGGCCTGAGCTGCCGCGAACCGCGCACGCAGATGCGGCGCGGGCACGAGGTTGCGCAGGTTGATGGCCAGATCGGCACCGCGTCCACGCGATCCGGACGGTCGCGGTTCGATCGTCGTGTCGACGATCGAGTGATCGGCAAACAAATCGACGAGATGGAGGAAGTGGAGGGCGTCGAAGTGGAATGCCAACAGTTCTGCTTCGGCTTGCGCCGGCTGCTCGGCGAGGTGATCTGCGATCGCTGTGCAGGTGTCTTTCAAGGCGGCGGTGAATCTTTCCGGCACGGCCGGATGCGTCCGATGCGCTTCGAGCTGATCTTGTTGTAGCTCGCGCCATCGCCGCTGCAGCCGCTCCATCGGCAGGCTCAAGGCCGGCGGGCTCGAACGGCGCAGCGCTTGCAACGCCGATCGGGCGAGTCGGCCCGAGTACATCGCGCGTCCGCGCTCGAGCAGGTTGTGCGCCTCGTCGACCAGCACCGCGACACGCCATTCGTGCGCGGCCGCCAGGCCGAACAGGATCGCGTTGGAGTCGAAGTAGTGGTTGAAATCGCCGACCACGATGTCGGCCCAGCGCGTCAGCTCCTGCCCCAGGTAGTACGGGCAGATGCGATGCGCGCGAGCGATGGTGCGCAGCGTGTCTCGGTCGAGGATCGTCGCTTCGATCGCCTGCTGGCGTGCCGCAGGGAGGCGATCGTAGAAGCCGGCCGCGAGCGGACATGATTCGCCGTGGCAGGCCTTGTCGGGGTGCTCGCAGGCCTTGTCGCGCGCGACCAGCTCGACGACACGGAGCAAGGGAGTGGTCTCGGCACCTCGCAGCTGGGCCAGCGCGTCCAGGGCGGCAGTGCGACCGGTGCCTTTCGCCGTCAGAAAGAAGAGCTTGTCGAATGACTGCGTCGGCCACGCCTTCAACAGGGCGAACAAGGTCGCGACCGTCTTGCCGATGCCGGTGGGTGCCTGAGCGACCAGGCAACGTCGGGCGATGGCAGCGCGATAGACCGCCTCCGACAAGACGCGCTGTCCAGAGCGAAACGTCGCGTGCGGAAACCTCAGCGCACGCAAGGTGTGCTGGCGCCTGTCGGCGTGCGCTGCTTCCTGCCGGCTCCACGCCAGATACCGATCGCATTGCGTTTCGAAGAAGGCTCGCAAGTCGGCAGCCGAATGCTGCTCGCTGAGGACCGTCTCACGCTGGCTCGAGATCTCGAAATAGACGAGTGCGACCTCGATGGTGCTGAGGCCGAACCGCTCGCAGAGCATCCAGCCATAGACCTTGGCCTGCGCCCAGTGAAGGACACGGTGGTTCGACGGCATTCGGTCCAGCGAACCGCGGTAGGTCTTGACTTCGTCGATGCGACCCGATGCGGCGTCGTAGCCGTCCGCCCTGCCACGCACGCAGAGACCGCGGTACTCGCCGCGCAGTGCCACTTCGGCCGCATAGCCCTCGGGGCGCCGCCGAGCGACGACGCCGTGGCCGGCGCTGCCCTGCTGGGCCGATGGCGACGGCGTGAAGCGCTGGTCGAGATGGCCCGCTTTCGCGGTGAACTCGCACAAGGCCCGAACGCCGATCGTGTGGTGCGGCGCCGGCGTTTCGCCCGTCATCGGCGCTGCAGCCGACGGTACTCGCTGTAGTGGCGGATCGCCTGGCTCGAATGGCCGAGCAGCTCGTGCAGGCGTGCGGCGTTGTAGTGTGCGTCAGCGAACTTCGGCGTAAGCCGCAGGCAGGCCTCGTAGCGCTGGAGTGCGAGAGCAGGCTCGTTCTGGTCCTCGAGCGCGACGCCGGCGTTGAAGTGCAGCAGCGCTTCATCCGGACAGTGTTCGAGCGCGCGCCGATACAGCACGATGGCTTCGGCGCTGCGGTTGCTGTCGCACAGCAGCACGCCCAGGTTCAGGTAGGCGTCGACATGATCGGGCGACAGCTCGATCGTGCGCCGATAAGAAGCCTCGGCGCCGGCCTTGTCGCTCGCTTCGATGCGGACCGCGTGCTCGAACCAGTCGGCCGCTGTCGGCGTTGCCACGGGAACGACATGACGGGCTGACGGGCGCTCGTGCTTCGGTTGACGCTCGCCTCGCTCCAAAACACTGACGCTGCCTGGACTCGCCTGCACGTCGAAGTCGAACAGCAGTTGGCCCGAATCGACCTGACGGCGGGCATTGCCCTCATGGACCGCCACCTCGTTGCCGACCGCGCTGATCCGCAGGCCGGTGAGCGGCACCTCATCGGGCAGTGCGGCGCGCAGGCGGCGCAGCGAATGCAGGATCTTGCGGGCCGGGATCTTGGCCTCGCGCAGGCTGTACGCCGTGCGCAGCAGCACGACGTCCTGGAAGGTGAAGCGATATTCGTTGCGGCGCCCGCGGCTGGGCGCGACGAAGCCGGACGCGATCAGGTTTCCGATGACCGCCCTCGAGATGCCCAGCATCGACTGGAGGTCGCGCACCGAATAAGTCTGCATCCGACGGCGTTACTTCCTTGCTCGTGCACGCACGGGCGCGGCCGGCGCTTCGGCCGCCGCCGCGCGCTTCGGACCCTTGCGGGCCTTGATCTCGGCGGGCTCGGCCGGCGCGCTCGGTTGCGCGGTGGGCGCCGCCGTGGCGCGCACCGCCGCTGCCTTCTTGCCGCCCAGGCTGGCGCGCAACGCTTCCATCAGGTCGATGATCTGGCCGCTGGCGGGCTCGGGCGCCGCCGATTCGGCGATCTCGTTGCCGGCGATCTTCTGATCGATCGCGCCGAGAATGCGCTGCTTTTCCTCGTCGACAAAGGCGGCCGGGTCGTAGTCCTCGGCGGCGATCTGGCTGATCAGTTGCAGCGCGAGATTGAGCTCGGCCTTCTGCACATCGACCTTTTCGATGTCGAGGTCCTTCATCGAACGCACTTCGTCGGCATACAGCAGTTGCTGCAGCACGATGCCGTCGTCGTTGGCGCGCACCTGCACCACATATTCCTTGCCCTTCCAGGCCCAGCGGGCCAGCGCGCAACGGCCGCTTTCGCGCATGGCCTCGAGCAGAAGGCCGTACGGCTTGGCACCGCGCTTGTCGGGCGCAAGGAAATACGCCTTGTCGTAGTAGATCGGGTCGACCGCGCTGAGCGGAATGAAAGCGACGATGTCGATCGTGTGGCGCGCCGCGTTTTCGAGCGTCTTCAGCTCGTCGGGCTTGAACATCACGTAGCGGTCCTTCTCGAACTCGTAGCCCTTGACCATGTCGGCCCGCTCGACGACCACGTTCTCCTTCAGGCAGAGGTACTGCTGCTTGACCCGCGAGCCGCAGGTGTGGAGCAGATTGAAGCTGACGCCCGACGCGCTCTCCGTGGCCGAGTAGAGCTTCACGGGGATCGACACCAGACCGAAGCTGAGGGACAGGGACGCGATCGAGCGAGCAGCCATGAAGCACACCTGCGGGTTGCTTGAGGGGCCGTCAGCGTACCACCGCTGGTGCCACGTTCGGGTCGCCGTCCGCTGCATCCGTTGCGGCAATGCCGCACACCGGGCCCGTGTTCGCAGCCGTTGCGAGGCCCATCGGCTTTACCGTGAGAGCCGCGGCGTGTCGTTCTAGAAGAGAACGTGGCGGAGCTTGAAGATCAAGCCGCCCACGAGTGCGCACAGAAGAACGACCCAGAACCAGACGGGCAAACGGGATAGCAGTGGGGGCCTGCGAGGACGCTGTGGCATGGGCATGAGGATCGCCTTCCAGGCCCAGCAAACCGCAAACCTGCAAAGGGAACCGATCCGCGAGCCGAGGCGGGACGATGTCGCGCGGAGGCCTGTCGATCCTAGCTGGCGCCTGCGTCGTCAGACTCGATTGCCACACCCCATTGGTCAGGCTTAGCCCATGACGTGACAAAGTGCCGCAGAGCTTGGCCCGAGGCATGGAGCAGCGCCGTTCGTCAATGCGAACTGGTGCTTGCCGGTGCGAAGGGAAAACGGGGATGTCGCGCGAGCTGGCGCCTTCTACGATGGGTGTCAAGGCCGTCAAACGCAGGAGACACCGTGAAGCATCTATTCAGCTTGTTGGCAGCCGGGACGCTCGTCGCGGGCTGTGGAGGCAGCGACAAGAACGCCAACCTTGCCGGCGGCATCGACCGGTTCGAGATCGTCTCGACGGTGGATGCCTATGGGGGTGTGAAACCGGCTGGTGCGGCGGGACCTTATTCGGTGATCACCGCCATCGTCCACGGCAGGCTCAACCCGAAGCATGCCGACAACGCCGGCATCGTCGACCTTGCCAGTGCGCGCACGGACGCAGAGGGCTACGTCAACTACACGACCGATGTCGTGATCCTGCGACCGAAGTCGGCGGCCGACGCACGGCGTGTGCTGTTCTACGACGTGGTCAATCGCGGCAACAAGGTCGCGCAGTCGGCCTTCATCGGCGGCGGCGGCCTGACGACCGGGGCCGCGCCCGACGACACCTTTCCTTCGATCCTGCGCGCCGGGTACACGGTTGTCTGGAGCGGCTGGCAGGGCGACATCGCTCAATCAGGCGACGGCGTCGCGGCCGCCATCGGCGCGACGTTCCCGACCGCCACGAACAGCGACGGCACGTCGATCACCGGGCTCAGCCGCGAAGAGTTCGTACCCGACTTTGCCGGCGGCGGAACGACGATTCCGCTGACCTACCTCCCGGCCTCGCTGACCGACAAGTCCGACGTCACGTTCACCGCGCGACAGTCGTGGCTCAACGGCGACGGCAAGCAGGACTATGCCGCGCCGTCGTCGCCGGTGACGACATGGAGCTACATCACCAATGCCAACGGGTCGGTGTCGGTCCAGTTCACGCCGCCCGCGAATGTGCCGGCGTTGAACGGTGGCACCGGCACCGTGCCGCCCGATGCCGGGACGATCTACTCGTTCGTCTACCGCGCCAAGGACCCGAAGGTCATGGGCATCGGTTTCGCGGCGGTACGTGACCTCGTCACCTTTCTGAAGAGCTCGAACGCCGATGCGAAAGGCAACGCAAATCCGCTGAACGACATGAAGACCGCAGTCTGCGCCGCCGGCGCCAACTGCCCGGCCAACCCCGCCACCAACTATGACGTGGCGCTCGGCGAGGGCGTCTCGCAATCCGGTCGGTTCTTGCGCGACTTTCTCTATCAGGGTTTTAACAAGGATGCGAACGGCGGCAAGGTCTTCGACGGCTTGATGCCCATCATTCCGGCTGCCCGCCGGACCTGGGTCAACAGCCGCTTTGCGCAGGCCGGTCGGTGGTCGAAGCAGCACGAAGACCATTGGATGCCGGGCGACCAGTTTCCGTTCACCTACGCCACGATCAGCGATCCGGTCAGCGGGCTTTCCGACGGTCTGTTGAAGAGCTGCACGGTCACCAACACGTGCCCGAAGATCATGCAGATCGACGGCAGCTTCGAATGGTGGGGCGGGCGCGCGTCGCTCGTCGTGACCGACGGAGCCGGGCGCGACGTCACCTTGCCCGACAACGTGCGCTACTACCTCGTCGCCGGCACCCAGCATGGCGGCGGCGCCGGCGTCACCACCGGCGTCGTGACCCAACCGACGGCCGGCAACGTATGCCAGTTCGCTGCCAGCCCGGTCTCGCAGACGCCGGTGGCGCGTGCGCTCATTCCGGCGCTGGAAGCCTGGGTCGTGAAGAACACGGCGCCGCCTGCGTCGCAGCACCCGACGGTGGCGGCAGGAACGCTCGCCAAGAGCGACCGTCTCGCGGTGGGCTTTCCAGATCTCTCGAACGTGACGGTGCCGAATGGGCCGAGCGCCACGTCGACCGCGCTGAGCGTCGTCTACAGCGGACGAATCAACCAACTGTTCGTCACCGACTACACCAGTGCCGAACCCAAGGCCGACCTGACGAAGCAGTACACGCTGCTGGTGCCGAAAGTCGATGCAAACGGCAACGAGACGTCAGGAATCCGCATGCCCGAAGTCGCCGTGCCGCTGGCCACCTACACCGGCTGGAATTTGCGCAGCAGCGGGCATGCCGCGCCGGAGAACTGCACGTTCATCGGATCGGCGATCCCGTTTGCAACGAATCCGGGGACCAAGGCCGGGAGCGACCCACGCACAACCGTCGCGACGCTGTACACGGGCCGCGCGGACTACCTGACCAAGTTCGGAGCTGCCGCGGATGCGCTGGTGGCACAGGGGTTCCTGACAAGCCTGGATGCGACGAATGTGTACAAGGCCGGCGCGGCGAGCGTGTCTTCTGCGTTGATACCGGCGCCGTGATAAGCCCTCCGTGCTACCAGCGAGACGCAGAAATCTCGCGGCAATGGGCAGCAGGAATCTGGCGGAAGCGGTGTCCCCCTCCGTATAACTTCACACAGTATCACTGAGCGTCATCGCTGCCGTTCTCTGCTGCAGTAATCGATGAAAATCTAGCGTCACCCCGTTTCCTGCCGTATCATGCAATCTCGTCAATGTTGGCGGGTAGGTAGGTTGGAAAGGCGGGCGAGTGCCGAAAGTTGCACCGGAGTTGGGTCCGCTGGCCGTCGGCAGGCTCGTCGAGGCCGGTCTGCACGCGGTCGGCGGGGTGCAGGGACTGGCGCTGAACGTGAGCGACACAGGCGCTCGAAGCTGGGTCTTGCGCATCGTGGTCGGCGGGAAGCGTCGAGCGATGGGCCTCGGCGGCTTTCCGTCTGTCACCCTCGCTGATGCCCGCAAAGCCGCTCGTGAAGCTCGCGAGCTGGTGCGCCGGGGTATCGATCCGATCGAGCAGAAGGGCGCGCAGCGCAGCGCGTTGCAAGCGGCGGTTGCGAGCGCCGTGACCTTCAAGCAGTGCGCCGAGTTCTACATGGGCGCGCATGAAGCGGGCTGGAAGAACGTCAAGCATGCGCAGCAATGGCGCAACACGCTCGAGACCTACGCGTACCCGGTCATGGGCGCGCTGCTCGTCCGCGATGTTGGAAAGGAGCATGTCATGGCGGCGCTGCTGCCGATCTGGACCGGAAAGACCGAAACCGCGGTGCGGCTGCGCGGCCGGATCGAGCTCGTGCTGAGCTACGCCATGCAGGCGGGCTACCGGCCCGAAGGTCTGAATCCCGCGCGCTGGAAAGGCGGGCTCGACAAGCTGCTCCCGGCGGCGGGGAGGGTGTCTAGGGTGAAGCACCATCCCGCGGTGCCAGTGGGGCAGATGGGCGCCTTCATGACCCGATTGCGCGCTGCGGAAGGTATGGGCGCGAGGGCACTCGAGTTCGCCATCTTGACCGCCGCACGGTCCGGTGAAGTACGCGGTGCCCGCTGGTCGGAAATTGACCGCGCCGCCAAGCTTTGGACTGTGCCGGCGGACCGGATGAAGGCCGGCAAGGAACACCGCGTTCCGCTGTCCGAGGCCGCACTTGTGTTGCTCGACACGATCGACACGCCGGCTGGCTCGGACCTGGTATTTCCGGCGTCGCGCGGCGGAATGCTTTCCGACATGACGCTTTCAGCGGTGCTGCGCCGGATGGAAGTCCCGGCCGTTCCACACGGGTTCCGGTCGACCTTTCGCGACTGGGTCGCAGAGAGGACCAACTACCCGAACGAACTGGCCGAGATGGCGCTGGCGCACGCGGTCGGGGACAAGGTCGAGGCGGCCTATCGACGCGGAGACATGCTCGAGCGGCGTGCCGCAATGATGACCGAGTGGGCAGATTTTGTTGCGCGTGTCGAGCGGCCGGCGCAGGTGTTGCCGATGCGCGCAAAAGGTTAGGAGAACCGGCGCCTGACGGGATCAGGCAACCGTCGCCGCTCC
>JBDSAB010000142.1:0-4226 GCA_039922395.1 Caldimonas sp. | reverse complement strand
TGAAGGTGGTCGGCCTGATGAACGTGCAGTTCGCGATCCAGGGCGAGGGCGCTGCGGCCGTCGTCTATGTGCTCGAAGTGAATCCGCGGGCGTCGCGGACGGTGCCGTTCGTCTCGAAGGCGACCGCGCAGCCGCTGGCCAAGATCGCGGCGCGCTGCATGGTCGGTCAGAAGCTCAGATCCCAGAAGCTGGTGCGCGGCGAGGTCATTCCGCCTTACTTCTCGGTGAAGGAGGCGGTTTTTCCGTTCAACAAGTTTCCGGGCGTCGATCCGATCCTCGGCCCCGAGATGCGGTCGACCGGCGAGGTCATGGGCACCGGGCGGACCTTCGGCGAGGCCATGCTGAAAAGCCAGCTCGGTGCCGGCTCGCGGCTGCCGACCAAGGGCACCGTCTGCATCACGGTGAAGAACAGCGACAAGGTGCGTGCGGTCGCCGTCGCGAAGGAGCTGGTCGCGCTCGGTTTCCAGCTCGTCGCGACGCGCGGTACCGCGGCTGCGATCGCGGAAGCAGGGCTGCCGGTGCGCGCGGTCAACAAGGTCAAGGACGGCCGGCCGCACATCGTCGACATGGTGAAGGGCGGCGAGATCCAACTCGTCTTCACGACGGTCGACGAGACCCGCACCGCGATCGCCGATTCGCGCCACATCCGTCAGGCCGCGCTCGCCAACCGGATCACCTACTACACCAGCATGGCCGGCTGCGAGGCCGCGGTCGAAGGCATGAAGCACACCGATGGTCTGGTCGTGATGTCGCTGCAGGAACTGCACGCGGAACTGCACTAAGATCGACGCACTCCAATGCCCGCCGCCGGCCGTTCCGGCGGCGGCTTCATTTTTGGTTCAACGATTCATCGAATATGACGACGATTCCACTCACCCGTCGGGGTGCCGAAAAGCTGCGCGAGGAACTGGCTCGGCTGAAGTCGGTCGAGCGCCATGCCGTGATCCAAGCGATCTCGGAAGCGCGCGCGCAGGGTGACCTGTCCGAGAACGCCGAGTACGAGGCCGCCAAGGACAAGCAGGGCTTCATCGAAGGCCGCATCCAGGAGATCGAGAGCAAGCTGGCCGCGGCCCAGGTCATTGACCCGGCCGGGATCGATGCGGACGGGCGCGTCGTGTTCGGCTCGACCGTTGATCTGGAGGACGAGGACAGCGGCGCAGCGGTGACCTACCAGATCGTCGGCGACGACGAGGCCGACCTGAAGCTCGGGCTGATTTCGATCAGTTCGCCGATCGCGCGGGCGCTGATCGGCAAGTCGTCCGGCGACGTCGCCGAGGTCCAGGCGCCCGGCGGCCTGAAGAGCTACGAGATCACCGGCGTGCGCTACCTTTGACGAGCGCACGCCGGCCGGCCTCGCAGCGCTGGGCCGTCGGTCTGGCTGCGGGATGGGCGGGTGGACTGCTCTGCATCGCGGCATTGGCGGCGCCGGCCGCGTTCGCCGTGTTGCCGAGCGCCGAGGCCGGTCGCGTGATCGGACGGCTGCTGATCCAGGAAACCAACGTCAGCATGGCGCTCTCGCTGCTGTTGTTCTTCATCGAGCAGAGCCGCGCGCGTCGTGCTGCGGAGAACGGTCGCGGCTCGGTGCTGACGACCGAGACACTGTTGCTCCTCGGTACGCTGTTCTGCACGATCGTCGGCGCGTTCGTCGTGCAACCGCAGATGGCGGCGGCGCGCGTCGGGCAGGGCGGCTGGTCATTCGGTGCGTTGCACGCCGCGGCGGGCGCTCTTTACGCGCTCAAGACCTTGCTGGTGGTCGCGCTGGCGTGGCGCTTCAGCCGGCTCTGAGCCCGTGGCCCGCGTCAGCCCTGCTGCTTCTTGATGCTGCTGGTGCGCTTGCGTGCGCGCTTGAGTTCGCCGCCGGCAGCCAGCCGCATGTTGCCGAGCACCGTGATCTTCTTGACCTGCGCCCGGTGATTGCCGCTCTTCGAAAACTTGAGGACCTTGACCACCTTCGGGCCGGGCATCCGGCCCTCGCGCTCGACCCGCTCCTTCGGCGGCACGGGTCGCCACAGCACGACGAGCTTGCCGATGTGCTGGATCGGCGCGGCGCCGAGTTCATCGGCGAGCGCGAGCAGCATCGCCTCGCGCGCCGCGCGATCGTCGAGGGCGACCCGGACCTTGATGAGGCCGTGGGCGTTGAGCGCGGCGTCGACCTCGCGCACCACTGCGGGCGTCGAGCCGGCGTTGCCGACCATCACGACCGGCTCGAGGTGGTGCGCCTCGGCGCGCTTGTCCTTGCGTTCTGCGGAGCTGAGTTGAAGAGCGGCCATCGCCCTATTATCGGCGCGCGATGAAGACCCGGACCCAGAGCAAGAAGGTCAACAAGGCCTGGCTGCACGATCACATCAACGATCCGTATGTGAAGCAGGCACAGCGCGAGGGGTATCGGGCGCGCGCCGCCTACAAGCTGAAGGAAATCGACGAGACCCTGAAGCTGCTGCGGCCGGGGCAGCTGGTCGTCGATCTCGGCGCGTCGCCGGGCGCCTGGAGCCAGTACATCCGGCGCCGGTTTGCTCCGGTTCACGCCGGCATCGGCGGTGCCGCGAGCGGGGAGTTGAACGGAACGATCATCGCGCTCGACCTGCTCGAGTTCGAGCCGATCGAGGGCGTCGAATTCATCCAGGGCGACTTCCGTGAGGAGGCCGTCTTGGCGCTTCTGGAACAGCACCTCGGCGGCCGGCGCGTCGATGTCGTGGTCTCCGACATGGCGCCCAACCTGTCGGGGATCGAGGCATCGGACGCGGCCCGAATGACCGACCTGGTCGAGCTTGCTGTCGAGTTCGCCCGCCGCCATCTGGTCGTGGACGGCGCGCTGGTCTGCAAGGTGTTCCATGGCAGCGGCCACAGCCAGCTCGTCAAGCTTTTCAAGGGGGCATTCCGGATCGTCAAGCCGATCAAGCCGAAGGCCTCGCGGGACAAGTCGGCAGAGACCTTTCTGGTCGGGATCGGGCTGAAACCGCAGCCCTCGGCGCCGCCATCCGCGCTCTAAACGGGCAGAAACAGACGAATACACGGCTGCGGATCGTGGGGATTGCCCGGAGGCGTTGGTCTTGTGTGACCTAAAATCGCCCGCAGATGACGCTCGTGGCGGGCTTCTGCACGCCCCGGGTGATCCTCCCAAGGAAATGGAGCTGCGGTGAACAATCAATGGTTTTCGAAGGTCGCTGTCTGGCTCGTGATCGCACTCGTGCTCTTCACGGTGTTCAAGCAGTTCGACCGCACCGCAACCCAGAGCGGAATGATCGGCTACTCCGACTTCCTCGAAGAGGTCCGCGGCAAGCGCATCAAGAGCGTCCAGTTGCAGGACGTGGGCGGTGGCTCCACCGAGATCCGCGCCCGCACCAGCGACGACAAGGAACTGCGCACGACCGCGACGGTGCTCGACCGGGGCCTGGTCGGTGACCTGATCAACAACAACGTCAAGTTCGACGTCAAGCCGCGCGAGGAACCGTCGTTCCTGCTCAGCATGCTGGCGTCGTGGGGCCCGATCCTGCTGCTGATCGGCGTCTGGGTCTACTTCATGCGGCAGATGCAGGGTGGCGGCAAGGGCGGTGCGTTCTCCTTCGGCAAGTCGAAGGCCCGCATGCTCGACGAGGCCAACAACACCACCACCTTCGCCGATGTCGCCGGCTGCGACGAGGCCAAGGAAGAACTGCAGGAGATCGTCGACTTCCTGAAGGACCCGGCCAAGTTCCAGCGCCTGGGCGGCAAGATCCCCAAGGGCGCCCTGCTGGTCGGCCCTCCGGGTACCGGCAAAACCCTGCTGGCGCGCGCCATCGCGGGCGAGGCCGGCGTGCCGTTCTTCTCGATCTCCGGTTCGGACTTCGTGGAAATGTTCGTGGGCGTCGGCGCATCCCGCGTCCGCGATATGTTCGAACAAGCCAAGAAGAACGCACACTGCATCATCTTCATCGACGAAATCGACGCCGTCGGCCGCCATCGTGGCGCCGGCCTGGGCGGCGGCAACGACGAGCGCGAACAGACCCTCAACCAGCTGCTGGTCGAGATGGACGGCTTCGAGGCCAACGAGGGCATCATCCTGGTCGCCGCCACCAACCGTCCCGACGTGCTCGACCCCGCCTTGTTGCGTCCGGGTCGTTTCGACCGCCAGGTCGTGGTCCCGAACCCCGACATCAACGGCCGCGAGAAGATACTGCGTGTGCACATGCGCAAGGTGCCGCTCGATGCCGACGTCGAGGCGATGACCATCGCCCGTGGCACGCCCG
>JBDSAB010000141.1:0-10044 GCA_039922395.1 Caldimonas sp. | reverse complement strand
CTGGCACCAGCGGCAGTGGCAGCAGTGGACGATCAGCGGCTCGCTCCGCAGGCGGTAGCGGACGGCGCGACAGGTGCAGCCACCGTCGAAGCTGAAGGGATCGGCTGAATTCGTCATCGCGCGGCCTTGTCCTGTGCGTGGGTCGGAGCTTCGGCGCTGAGCGTAGTGCAAGGGCGGCGCGCTCGTCGCGGCGGTCTACAACCGACGCCCAGTCCGGAGTCGGCATCCGTCAGCAGGAGTCACCGGCCTCTGCTACCGTCCACCCCACGAATTTCCGGGAGAGCCGGCTTGAGCAGTTTGGACGAGCGTCTGCGGGCGCTGCCGGTCGAGCGCCTGAAGGGGATGCGGCGCGGCATCGAGAAGGAGAGCCTGCGCGCGCTGCCCGGCGGCGCGCTGGCCATGACGCCGCACCCCGAAGCGCTCGGCTCCGCGCTCGCCAACCCGAACATCACCACCGACTTCAGCGAATCGCAGATCGAGATCGTCACCGGGGTGCATGGCGACGTCGAGGCCTGTCTGCAGGAGCTCGGCGAGATCCATCAGTTCGTCTACCGTGCGATCGGCGACGAGATGCTGTGGGCCGCCAGCATGCCGTGCGGCCTGCCGCCCGACGAGACCATTCCGATCGGCCGCTACGGCAGCTCGAACGTCGGCCGCGCGAAGAGCGTCTACCGGATGGGGCTCGGCCACCGTTACGGTCGCCGCATGCAGACGATCTCGGGCATCCACTACAACTGGTCGATGCCGGGCATCACGAACGAAGAGTACTTCGCGCTGATCCGCAACTTCCGCCGCCATTCGTTCCTGCTGCTGTACCTGTTCGGTGCCTCGCCGGCGGTCTGTTCGACCTTCGTCGCCGGGCGCGCGCACGAGCTGCAGACGCTCAACGAGCACACCCTCTACATGCCGCACGGCACGTCGCTGCGGATGGGGCGGCTCGGCTACCAGAGCGATGCGCAGTCGTCGCTCGCGGTCAGCTACAACAGCCTCGAGGGCTACGGCGCGTCGCTGCAGGATGCACTGACGCGGCCGTATCCGGCGTACGAGAAAGTCGGCATCCGCAACCCGGGCGGCGACTACAACCAGCTCGGCACCACCTTGCTGCAGATCGAGAACGAGTTCTACGGGACGATCCGGCCGAAGCGCGTGATCTTCTCCGGCGAGCGTCCGCTCCATGCGCTGCGCGAGCGCGGCGTCGAGTACGTCGAGGTCCGCTGCATGGACCTGAACCCGTTCCTGCCGGTCGGCATCGATGCCGGCATCGCGCGCTTCCTCGACGTCTTCCTGCTGCACTGCCTGTTCGCCGACAGCCCGCCCGACACGCCCGAAGAGATCAGCGCGCTTGCCCGCAACCAGCACCGCACCGCCGCGCGCGGTCGCGAGCCGGGCTTGCGGCTCGAGCGCGGCAGCGCCGAGCTGCTGCTCGTCGACTGGGGCGGCGAGGTGGTCGAGGGCTGCACGCCGATCGCGACCGCGCTCGATGCCGCGCTCGGCGGCGATGCGTACGGGCAGGCGCTGCGTGCCGCCAAGGATGGGCTGCGTCAGCCCGAGACGCTGCCGTCGGCGCGCGTGCTCGACACGATGGCGCGCGACTTCGACGGGTCGTTCATCGCGTTCGGCCGGGCGCAGTCCGAGCAGATCCGCCGCAACTTCATGCGGATGCCGTTCGCAGCGGATGCGCATTCCCGGTTGGCCGCGCTGGCGCGCCAATCGATCGACGAGCAGAAGCGGATCGAGGACAACGATTCGATGCCATTCGAGATCTTTCGTCAGGCGTATCTCGAGACGCGTCGGCTCGGCGTCTGAGCGCCGGTGACGCGCTAGAAGCCGCTCTCGTAGCGGAAGCCCTTGAACGAGAACACGGCGCCGCGCGGCTTGATCTGCTGCAGCACCAGGCCGTTCGAGACGACGTCGCCCTCGTGAAAGATCTGGCCGTTGATCATCAGCATCCGGCTGGCTCGATCGTTTGAATAGGTCGAGCCGCTGATCGCGACGTTCGGCAACGTCCGTCGAATCTCTTCGGGCAGGTCGCGCAGCGCATAGATGCGCGCATCGCCACCGCCTTCGGCCGGGCGCGGAGCGGCGGCCGGATCGGCGTTGCGAGCCGGGCCGGCGCCATCGTTGGCGCGAGGCAGAGCGTCATTGCCGCGAGGTGGCGTGTCATTGCCGCGGGCCAGCGAGGCCATCTCGCTGCGCGACAGCGTTCCGCCGGTCCCGGAGGAGGGCGCACGCGAACTGTCGGGTAGCGCGCCGGGCGTCGTGGCCGGAGGCGGAGGCTTGCGCACCGGCTTCTTCACCGGCTTCGGCGCTTCGGCGGGCGCGGTCGCCACTGCGGCTGAGGCTGGCCCAGCAGCCGCTGGTGGCGTCGCGATCGGTGCCGCAGGCGGCGAAATCGCGGCCGCAGGCGCCGGGACGGATTCGGGGGCGCGGGCGGCGACGACCGGCGGCGGCGTCTCGCGGCCGAAGAAGTTCCAGGCCAGGGCAGCGACCAATGCCGCGCTCAGGCCAATGACGACCCAGACCAGCGGCTTCGGCCCGCGGCGCGGTTCGTCGTCGCTCGGCAGCGACGCGTACTGTTGGGCGTGCAGGCTCGGGACCGCGCCGCGCTCTCGCTCCGCATCGGCTCGCCGCAGTGCATCGAGGATGTACGACATGGGTGCTCTCGGTTAAGGCCGGTTCGGCGCAGAAGCTGGCGCTCGTGCGGCCGAGGCAGCGGGCGGGGTCGCGGCCGTCGATTTCGCGGCGGCAACCGGCGGTTTGGGGACGGCAGCCGACGCCGGTGCGGAGGCGGAGATGCCCAGCGCTGCCGTCACGCTCGATGCGCCCGAGGCCGCACGCGCCGGAGTCGCCGGTGCTGCGGCCGACGCTGCCGAAGCCGGCGCCGACGCGGCGATCGCGGCGGTCGACGGCCGCCCGCCTCGATCGAAGATCAGCACGTAGCCGACGTACAGCGCGGCGGCCGCGAGCAGCGTGAGGCCGAGCGCGAGCCAGCCGGTGTGCCTGGGCTTTGCCCGCTTGCGTCGGATCGGCGGCTCGGTGCGACCGAACACCTCGGCCGCGGCCTTCGCGATGATTTCGCGGCCGATCCGGTGCGTGCCGCGCGCATAGGCGCCGAGCATCGCGCGGTCGCAGAGCAGGTTGATCCGGCGCGGAATGCCGCGCGCGAGCTGGTGGATGCGCTCCACCGCGTCGCGGTCGAACGGCATGCTGCGCGTCATCCCCGAGACCGCGAGCCGATGCTGGATGTACTGCTGGGTCTCGACTTCCGACAGCGCCTTCAGGTGGAAGCGCGCGATCACGCGTTGCGCAAGCTGCTCGAGCTCGGGCCGGGCCAGCATCGTGCGCAGCTCCGGCTGGCCGATCAGGATGATCTGTAAAAGTTTGCGCTCGGTCGTCTCGAGGTTGGTCAGCAGGCGCAGCTGTTCCAGCACGTCGGCCGACAGCATCTGCGCCTCGTCGATGATCAGGACGTTGTTCTGCCCGGCCGCGTGCGTCTTCAGCAGGAACTCGTTGAGCGGATCGGTGTAGTCCTTGACCGTGGCCGGCCCGCCGCCTTGCGGTGCGACCGCGATGCCGAACTCGTCGCAGATCGACTTCAGCAGCTCGAGAACCGTCAGCTTCGGATTGAAGATGTAGGCGACGTTGCAGTTCTTCGGGATCTGCTCCAGGAAGCATCGGCACACGGTCGTCTTGCCGGCGCCGATCTCGCCGCTCAGCAGCACGAAACCGCCGCCGCCGTTCAGCCCGTAGAGCAAATGCGCCAACGCCTCGCGGTGACGCCGGCTCATGAAGAGATAGCGCGGATCCGGCGCGATCGAGAAGGGCTCCTGGTTCAGCCCGAAGAATTGCGCGTACATGTGGGGCGGATTATCGGAGGCGCTGCCCGGCGCTCTTTGCATGCGCGGAGCGCATGCTAACGATTCGAATTCATCGTTTGAATGGGGCCGACCGCCCCAGCATACTTCGTTTTACTTGCTGCGCGTGACGGATTCAGCGGTTGAATCTGGGATGCGCGTGAAGCATGGAAGGAGCAGATCATGAAGATCGAATTCTCGTCCTCCGGCGTCCTTCTCGCGAAGGACCAGACCCTGAACCTCCCGAACGCGGCCGGCGTGCGCGTCGCGAGCCAGAGCGGCACCGTATGGATCACCCAGGACGGCGACCCGCGCGACATCGTGCTGGCACCGGGCGAGTCGGTGGTGCTCGAGCGCTCGACGCCGACGATCGTGCAGGCGATCGAGCCGGCGCTCATCACGATCGCCGATCCGGCACCGCGCCGGCGCGCGCCGAGCGCGAGTGGCTGGTTCAGCCGGCTGCGCGTCGTGGCCGAGCGGTTGCACGTCGGGCCGGCGTGGGCCTGAGCGCCGCGCCGTCGTGAATCGAGTCCTCTGAGGCTTCGATGAGCTACCCGATCGCATTGCTCGACGACCCGGCGGCGCGTCCGCCGTATCCGGCTCACCTGATCGAGGACTGGCGCCTGCGTGACGGCACGCCGGTCACGATCCGGCCGATCCGGGCTGCCGACCTGCTGCTGGAGCGCGCGTTCGTCGTCGGCCTGTCGCCGCACACGCGTTACCAGCGCCTGCTCTCGGGCAGGAAGCTCTTGCCCGGCGAGCTGAAGCGGCTGACCGACATCGACTACCGGCGCGAGATGGCGCTCGTCGCGGTCGCGAAGATCGACGGCGTGACGCAGGAGCTCGGTGTTGCGCGCTATGTGCGCGACGACGAGCACGAGCCGGGCAGCTGCGACTTCGCGATCGTTGTCGCCGATCGCTGGCAGGGCCACGGAATCGGCCAGAAGCTGATGCGCAGCCTGATGAAGGCGGCCGTCGCCGCCGGCATCCGCGTGGTCGGCGGTATCACGCTGACCGAGAACGCCGGGATGATTGCGCTCGCCCGCAAGCTCGGCTTTCACGTCCATCTCGAGCACGGCAACGCGACCGTGACGGATCTGCGATGGGAAGCCGAAGGCGCCGAGCCGGCGCTGATCGAAGGTCGGTCGCTGCCGACCCGGCCAAACGCACCTCAGCGCGGCGCGTCCGGCGGCGCGAGCTGACGGTAGACCTCCTGCGCGACCCGCATCAGCTCGGGTCGCTCTGCGTTGCTCGAGATCGCATAGCCGAAGTTGCGGTCGACCCAGTAGAAGACGTTGACCGGCCCGTCATGGCCGAACTGGAACGCAGTCTGCGCCTGCCCGCCGACCTTCGGAGCCTCGCGGGTCACGTACAGGGTCAGCCGCAAGCCGCCGCCGTCCTGGTACATGAACTGGGCGACCGGGCCGCTGTCGCCCGGCAGCAGGCGGCCCCCGATCAGTCCATAGCCGATGCCGCCGAGCGCCGGCGCCTTGACCGGCGTCCCGATCCGCCGCGACAGCCAGGTCACGAGCTGCTGCTCCTGGTCGGCGCCGACCTCGACCGGCCGCCGGCCGTCCGGCGTGTAGACGAGGTGCGCGACCGCGGCGCGGCGTGCAAAGCCGGTCAGCTCGACGCTGGTGCGCCCCGGGCCGCCGGCGCCGGCCAGCGTGCGCGCCTCGAACGCACCGCGCGCGAACCACGCGCCACTTGCGCTGACGATCGCGATCGCGAGGCCGGCGGCGAGCGCCCGCCAGGGCCATGCCGTCGCCGCCGGATGCAGCGGCAGGCGCAACGGCAGCGGCTCGTCGAGGACCGGGTTCAGCCAGGCGCGCAGCACCTCGTTCTGACGCCGCCAGTCCTGGACGCGCTGGTTCTCATCGGGCCGCGCCGCGAGGTACTGCTCGACCTCGGCATGCCGAATCGGCGTCAGCTCCTGGTCGACGTAGGCGTGCAGGTCCGCCTCGGTGATCGGCGAGCCGGCTCCGGACGGTGTCTTGAGGGGTTCCATCGTGTTCACTTCACCCGCTGCATGCGGGACGGCAAGGCGCTGCCTTCGAGCTCGGCGCGCAATCGTTCGCGGGCCCGCGAGAGCCTCGACATGACGGTCCCGATCGGCACGCCGACCACTGACGCCACCTCGCGGTAACTCAGCTCTTCGACCGCCACCAGCAACAACACCTCGCGCTGCTCGGACGGCAGGCGTTGCAGCGCACGATCGAGATCGATGACCTCGAGCCGGTCCGATTGGGTCGCGCGCTGCGGCGCTTCCGGCAGGTCGTCACCAGCACTCTCTTCCGGGGTGCTGCGTTGCGCGCGCAGTCGATCGACGAACAGGTTGTGCATGATCCCGAACATCCACGCGCGCACCGCGCCGCGCTTCTGCCACATCGAGAACTTGCCCCACGCACGCTCGAGGGTGTCCTGCACCAGGTCGTCGGCGCGTTCGCGATCGGTGGTCAGTCCGCGGGCGTAGCGGCGCAGGCTCGGGATGCACGCGACGATCTCCGCTTCGTGCGGTGCACGCATCGGCGGATCAGCCGCGCGGCCTGAGTTGCGATCCGTTCACGACCGCAGCGTCGGGCGGCGACTCGCAGCGAACGCAACGCAACAGGCCATCACTTCCCCTATTCCTATCCAACCAAAACCCCTTCGATAGACGGCCCGCGGTGCCGGCTTATTCCAGGTCGAGCCGCCCTGCACCGAGGCGGTACGAAGCTGCCAGTCGCTGCGCTGATCGAAAGCCGCTCGGCGCCCGCGTGCCGCCCGGCGGCCTCGATTCTGGACGAACTGCCCCGCTCTGCCCCGCCGCAAGGTCGAGCGCGCTTCGGGTGTCTTCCGATGTTGTAACGACCGCGCCGGCGCACACTGCGCCAACCTTCGCACGCCGGGCCGTCGCCCAGCGGCGCATGGCAGGAGGCGATGCGATGAGAGGCCTGCACCCGCTCGACCGCACGATCGGCACCGAATGGCCGGCGCTGGGCAACGACGCTGCCGTGCGCGCGTTCGAGGCGACGCCGTACGCCGAGCGCATCGCCGCGACCAACACCTACGAGGCGCTGCGCCTCGGCGCCGCGCGCGACCCGGACGCCGCGGCGCTGCTGTTCCTGCCGAACGCCGATCCGGACGAGAGTCCGGTGCGCATCAGCCACCGCGACTTCTTCGGCCGCCTGACGCAGGTCGCCAACATGCTGCACGGCCTCGACGTCGGCCCGGGCGACGTCGTCAGCCTGTTGCTGCCACTGCTGCCGCAGAGCTTCTGTGCGCTCTTCGGGGCCGAGGCGGCGGGCATCGCGAACCCGGTCAATCCGCTGCTCGAGGCCGGTCAGATCGCCGACATCCTGCGCGCCGCGAAGACGAAGGTGCTGATCGCGCTCGGCCCGCTGCCGGGCACCGACATCTGGAGCAAGGTCGAACGGATCCGCGGCCAGCTGCCGGACCTGAAGGCGATCGTCGTCGTCCACGGCGCGGCCGATCCGGCCAACGGCATTCACGCCTTCGACGCGCTGGCCGATGCGCAGCCGGCCGATCGCCTGGTCAGCGGCCGGCAGATCGCGGCCGAAGAGACCGCCGCGTACTTCCACACCGGCGGCACCACCGGGATGCCGAAGCTGGTCCGCCACAGCCATGCGAACCAGGTCTACCAGGCCTGGGCGGTCGGCCTGATGCTGCGGACCAATCCGGGCGCGCCGCTGCTGTTCGGCCTGCCGCTGTTCCACGTCGGCGGCGCGCTGACCCAGGGTCTCGCGCCGCTGGCCGCGGGCGGGACGCTCGTGATCCTCACGCCGTCGGGCTGGCGCAATCCGAACTCGGTGCGCAACGTCTGGCGCCTCGTCGAGCGCTTCAAGCCCGAGGTGTTCGGCGGCGTGCCGACGGTGCTGGCCGCGGCACTGAACGTGCCGATCGACGGCGCCGACGTGTCGAGCATCCGGCTCTGCTCCGGCGGCGGCTCGGGCATTCCGGTCGCGATCGGACGCGCGTACGAGGAACGGCTGCATGTGCCGGTGCTCGAGGTCTACGGCATGACTGAAACCTCGAGCGTGCACACGATCGCCTACGGCGACCGGCCGGTGCGCCTCGGCTCGGTCGGCCATCCGGTGCCGTACAGCAAGGTCCGCATCGTCCAGCTCGACGGCGAAGGGCGCCTGCAACGGGAGTGCGCGGCCGACGAGATCGGCGTCGTCGCGATGCAAGGGCCCGGCGTGTTCTCCGGCTACCTCAGCGACGAGCACAACCGCAACGCGTTCGTCGAGCCGGGCTGGGTCAACTCCGGCGACCTGGGCCGCCTCGACGCCGACGGCTACCTGTGGATCACCGGGCGGGCCAAGGATCTGATCATTCGCGGCGCGCACAACATCGACCCGATGGCGATCGAGGAGGTGTTTTTCCAGCATCCGGCGGTCGCGCTGGCGGCCGTTGTGGGCGAGCCCGATGGCTACGCCGGCGAGCTGCCGGTGGCCTTCGTGCAGCTGAAGCCCGGTGCGAAGGTCGAAGACGGTGAGCTGCTCGCGTTCGTCGCCGAGCGGACGCCGGAACGGGCGGCGGTGCCGGTGCGCATCTACTTCACCGACGCGGTGCCCCTGACGGCCGTCGGCAAGGTGTTCAAGCCGGCGCTGCGCTGGGATGCGGCGCAGCGCGCCGTGACGCGCCTGCTGGCTGACGTGCCGATCAGCGACCAGACCCTCACGGTCCAGGTCGGCGCACATCCGGAGCACGGCACCCTGATCCGGGTCGAGATCGCCGGCGCCTCGGAGATCGAGCGGGCTGCACTGCAGCAGCAGATCGACCAGCGCCTCGACCCGCTGACCTTGCGCCACGCGATCGTCTGGGCCTGAGCCGCGCTTTGCTCGAAGGGCGCGCCGCTACCAGGCCGCCGGAAGCTTGCGGCAGATCACCAGCCGCCCGTCGCGGGTCACGACATAGCCGCCGGCGGTCAATTCCTTCATCACGCGGTTGACCATCTCGCGCGATGAGCCGACGCGCGCCGCGATGTCCTGCTGGGTCAGCTTGACCGGGACCGTGCGCTCGGCGCCGGCCGGTTCGGAGAGCTCCATCAGCATCCGCGCGACGCGCCCGTAGACGTCCTGCAGCGCCAGGCTTTTCACCTGGTCGGTCAGGCGGCGCACCATCCGGATCAGCTTCTCGGTCAGGTGCATCGCGAAGTCGGGGTGGTCGGCGAGGAACTGACGCAGCTCCACACCCTGGACGACGCAGCAGGTCGACGGCTCCAGCGTTCGCACCGAGGCTGAGCGCTTCTCGCCGTCGATCGAGAGCTCGCCGAGGTATTCGCCGGGCACGAGCTCCGCGAGCACGACCTCGCGCCCGTTCTCGTCGCTCGCATACGCACGCAGCCGGCCGCTCAGCACGATGTAGAGCGAGTCGGTGCTGTCGCCGGCGTTGATCAGGATCGCGTGGGCGGGGAACTGGCGCACGCCGCCGTGCTCGGCGAGGGCGTCGAGCAGCGGCTTGGGCAGCTGGTCGGCCGCGGAGGAGGTTGTCGACATGAGCCGATTATCGGCATCGCGTCAATGTGAATAAGTCACTCGGACTTCGCGCACTCGTCACTCGTCCGCGGTCCGGTCGCCAACTAAATTCTGTCTGTGAGCAGGCCTATTTGGGCCTACCGCGAAGAGACCGATGGAGCAGGACATGAAGACGAGCGAACTGGTCAAGAATTGGATCGCCATCGCGACCGTGATGATCGGCGTGACCGCCTACACCCTGCTGATCGCGGTGCAGGCCGGGGTCCGCTGAGCCGTTCTGCGCAAGCGAAGAACCATCGGCTTGCCGACCGAAGAAGAGGTTGCGCCGAAAGAAGCGGCGCGCTCGATTGCAGTCGATGCCGACAGGCGCTAAGGTCCGCAGCGCCCGCGATGGGCGTTCGATCACGGGAGGAAAACATGCTGCGAGTCGTCGGTTCACTGTTCGTGGTGGCTGTGCTGGCCGGGTGCGCGGGCTTCCCTGCGCCGGGTGGCGGGTCGCCGGGCGGTGGCCCCGGGGTAATGCGCAATCCGCCGACCGCGAGCCCCGGCTGCGATGCGCGCAACGTCTGCCGCATCTATGTTGCGATGGAGAAGGACTCGGCCGGCCGCGAGCAGATCTACGTCTACCCCGACACGCTCTACACGAAGACCGGCCAGCGCGACGCCCACATTGTCTGGATCATCCTGAACGACGACGTCAACTTCAGCGC
>JBDSAB010000140.1:0-3922 GCA_039922395.1 Caldimonas sp. | reverse complement strand
ATGCCCTCGATGTTGTAGCGCCGGTACTGCGAGCTCTGCATCTTGTGCGCCTCGAAGACGACGCACGAGGCCTGGGTCGATTCGCCCGCGGTGTGGCTGATGTCGAAGCACTCGATGCGGAAGGCGTGCAGATCTTCGACCTCGAGGTCGAGCGCGTCGACGAGTGCACGCGTCCGCGCCTGCTGCGAACCCTCCTCGGCGAGCAGCTGCGCGAGCCGGATCTGGGCGCCGTGAATGCACATGTCGAGCCAAGCCCGCCGCGGCTCGCGCGGCTGGTGCTGCGCCGTCACCTTGATCCCGCTCTGCATCGACAACGCCTCGATCAGACCCTTGTCGACCGGGTGGCTCAACACCAGCAGCGGCGGCACGCCACCCTCGAGGTAGTGCTGCGCGATGAAGGCTTCGAGCACCCGAACCTCGGGCAGGACAGCCACCTCGGTTTCGCCGACGCCTTCGAGCGGGAAGGCGATCGCCTCTTCGACATGCTTCGGGAAGTACGGCCGGTCACCGAGGTGCCGTCCGCCGCGCACCATCGCGAGGTTCACGCACGCTCGTCCCCCCTCGACCTTGGCGGCCAGGATGTCGGCGTCCTTGGTCGTCACGCCGGTGTTGTCCTCGACCGCCTGCTGGTGCAGCACCCGCGACAGCGCGCCGAGCTGGTTGCGGATCTCGGCCGCCTGCTCGAAGCGCAGCGCCTCGGCGTGCGCCATCATTTCGGCCTGCAGCGCATCGATCAGCTCCTGCTGCTCGCCCTCGAGGAAGCGCTCCGCGTTGGCGACGTCGCGGCCATAGTCGGGCGGTGCGATCAGGCCCACGCAAGGCCCCGAACAGCGCTTGATCTGGTACAGCAGGCACGGCCGGGTGCGGTTCGCGAACACGGTGTCTTCGCAAGTGCGCAGAT
Organism: Caldimonas sp.; assembly: GCA_039922395.1. Taxonomy (GTDB): domain Bacteria; phylum Pseudomonadota; class Gammaproteobacteria; order Burkholderiales; family Burkholderiaceae_C; genus Schlegelella_A. Next base: position 3,021 of record JBDSAB010000140.1, on the reverse strand, counting down.
GGAAGACCTTCTGCAGCAGCTGGATCGAATCCTTCACGGCCCATGCGCTCGGATACGGTCCGAAGTAGCGATGGCGCCGGTCGACCGCGCCGCGGTAGTAGGCAACGCGCGGATAGGCCGCGGCGACCGGACCCGGCGTGGCGGCAGGGGCAGAACCGGGCGCCATGATCTTCAGGTACGGGTAGCTCTTGTCGTCGATGAAGCGGATGTTGAACCGCGGCGCCAGCGTCTTGATGAGGTTGTTCTCGAGCAGCAGCGCCTCGGCTTCGGACCGCACCACGGTCGTTTCCATCCGCGCGATCCGCGAGACCATGTGGCTGATCCGGACGCCGTCGTAGCCGGTGTGCGACTTCTGGAAGTAGCTCGAGACCCGCTTTTTCAGATCGCGCGCCTTGCCGACATACAGCACGGTGTCGTCTTCGGCGAAGTAGCGGTACACGCCGGGCCGGTTCGGCAGCGCGGCAACCTGCGCGAGCAGGCGCTCGCGGCTGTCCGGCGTCGGCGGCGCGGAGCGCGGTGGCGGGTCGCCCTGCGAGACTGCGGCGTCGTTCATCTTCCAAAGATTGTGCCGTGCGCCCCGCGGTCCAAGACCCTGCCGCCGGCGACGCCAATAATCGATCGATGCGCTGGCATGTGTTCTGCAAGGTGGTCGACCACCACGGCGATGTCGGGGTGGCCTGGCGCCTCGCCGCCGACCTGGCGGCGCGCGGCGAATCGGTCCGCTTCCATCTCGACGACCGGCGCGCGCTCGACTGGATGGCGCCGGACGGAGCAGCGGGTGTGAGCGTTGCGGGTTGGTCGGCCGCTGGCGACAGCGGCGCCGATGTCGTCGTCGAGACGTTCGGCTGCGGGTTGCCCTCCGGCTACGCCGCCAGCCTGCCGCGCGCACATCCGCCGGTCTGGATCGACATCCAATACCTCAGCGCCGAACCCTACGTCGAGCGCAGCCACGGCCTGCCGTCCCCGCAGTTCGAGGGCCCGGCCGCCGGCCTGCGTCGCTGGTTCTTCTACCCCGGCTTCACGCCGCGCACCGGCGGGCTTCTGCGCGAAAGCGATCTGGCCGAGCGGCAACGGCGCTTCGAAACGCCGGCGTGGCTGCGTTCCCTCCGACTCGGCGACGAAGCCGCTGCGCACGAGCGCGTGGTCAGCTTGTTCTGCTACGAGAACGACCGTCTCGAATCGCTGCTCGATACCCTCTCCGGCGAGCCGACCCTGCTGCTGGTGGCTGCCGGCATCGCCGCCGAGCAGGTCGGAGCGGCCCTCGGCGCAAGCGGCCGGCGCGGCGGGCTGCGTGCGGTCACGTTGCCGCTCCTCACCCAACGAGACTACGACCACCTGCTGTGGTCGTGTGATCTCAACTTCGTCCGCGGCGAGGACTCGTTCGTGCGTGCGCAATGGGCTGGCGCACCGTTCGTCTGGCAGGCCTACCGCCAGACCGACGGCGCCCACGAGCGCAAGCTCGAGGCCTTCCTCGATCGCCACCTCGACGGCGCGCCGACCGCCGCCGAGCTCTCGATCCGGGCCCTGTTCCGGGCCTGGAACGGCCTCGCGCCGTGGCCGGCCGGCCTGCCCCCGCCGATCGCATGGCGCGAGCGCTGCGCCCGCTGGCGCTCCGCCCTGGCCGAGCAAGTCGATCTGACCTCCCAGCTGCTTCGATTCGCGGCCGAAAGACGCTAAAATCTGAGGCTTTTTCCAGCCCGGCCCCAACGCCCGGCTGCCACATCGCGCGTCGTCTTGACGCCTCCCCACGGAATCAACGTCATGAAGATCGCCCAGGAAATTCGCGCCGGAAACGTCATCATGCAAGGCAAGGACCCGATGGTCGTGCTGCGCACCGAATACAGCCGAGGCGGCCGCAACTCGGCGACCGTGCGGATGAAGCTGAAGAGCCTGCTCAGCAACTCGGGCACCGAGGTCGTCTTCAAGGCCGACGACAAGATGGACCAGATCATCCTGGACAAGAAGGAGTGCACCTACTCCTACTTCGCCGATCCGATGTACGCCTTCATGGACGCCGAATACAACCAGTTCGAGGTCGAGTCCGAAAACATGGGCGAAGCGATCCAGTACCTGGAAGACGCGATGCCTGTCGAAGTCGTGTTCTACGACGGCAAGGCCATCTCGGTCGAATTGCCGACCAGCCTGGTGCGCGAGATCACCGAGACCGAGCCCGCCGTGAAGGGCGACACCTCGGGCAAGGTGCTCAAGACCGCCAAGCTCGCCACCGGCATGACGATCTCGGTGCCGCTGTTCGTCCAGACTGGCGACAGGGTCGAGATCGACACCCGGACCCACGAGTACCGCAAGCGCGTCTGAACGGCGCCTGAGCGTGACCCCGGGGCCCGCAATGCGGGCCCTACTTTGTTGCCGGCGCCGCAGCAGTGCCAGCCCCGCTTGTCTTTTCCATCGTGGGAGACTGCATCCTCGACGCATCGCCCGCACATGGGCCAGCGCCGTAGAGGAGTCCGTTATGAACACGAGTGCCGTCCTGCCGCGTCCCGCCGACCTGCGCACGCAGGCGCTGGACGACGAGGGCATGACCTGCGCGTCCTGCGTCGCACGGGTAGAGAAGGCGCTGTTGAAAGTGCCGGGTGTGGTGTCTGCGTCGGTCAACCTGGCGACCCAGCGCGCGACGGTGGAGGCCGAGCGCCACATCGCAGCGGCGACGCTGCAGGCCGCGATCACAGGTGCCGGCTACACCGCCAGTCCGGTCGTCGAGAGCACCCTGACCGAAGGTCGGCCGGCCCGGGTGGCGTTGGAGCTGGCGGAGGGCGGCGATCGCAACGCCGTGCTGCGTCTGGCCGCGTTGCTGCAGCAGACCAGCAGTCATCCGCTGGCCAGGGCGGTGCTGGCCGCGCGGGATGCCGACGCGGCGCCGCTGGCACCGGCGCAGGGCGCCGAGGCGCTGCCCGGGCGCGGCGTGCGCGGGCAGCAGACCTGCAGTCATCCGCTGGCCAGGGCGGTGCTGGCCGCGCGGGATGCCGACGCGGCGCCGCTGGCACCGGCGCAGGGCGCCGAGGC
>JBDSAB010000139.1:0-5937 GCA_039922395.1 Caldimonas sp. | reverse complement strand
CCAGGCCGCCCTGCACGAGGCCGAGATCGCGAACCGGGCGAAGGATGATTTCCTCGCCATGCTCGGCCACGAGCTGCGCAACCCCCTCGCGCCGATCGTCACGTCGCTCGGCGTGATGGCGCGGCGCGATCCGCAGGCTTCGGCGCCGCAGCGCCTCGTCATCGAGCGGCAGGTCGCGCACCTGTCGCGCCTGGTCGACGACCTGCTCGACGTCTCGCGGATCGCGTCGGGCAAGGTCCGCCTGAATCTCGAACGGCTCGACCTGCGCGCGGTCGTCGAGCGCGCGCTCGAGCTGGTCGAGCCGGCGCTCGAAGCGCGCATGCACCGGCCCGAGGTGACGCTGCCGGCCGAGCCGGTGTGGGTCCAGGGCGACCCGCTGCGCCTTGCACAGGTCGTCAGCAACCTGCTGACGAACGCCGCGAAGTTCTCGCGGGTCGAAGACCGGATCGCGGTCGACCTGCGCTTCGATGGCGAGAACGCGCGCCTGACCGTCACCGACGAGGGCGTCGGCATCCAGCCGCAGCTGCTGGCCCGCGTGTTCGAGCGCTTCGTGCAGGGCGAGCAGGCCCTGCAGCGCGCCGAAGGCGGCCTCGGCCTCGGCCTCGCGATCGCGCAGAGCCTGGTGGTGCTGCACCACGGCCAGATCAGCGCAGAGAGCGAGGGGCCGGGCCGGGGCAGCCGCTTCACCGTGACGCTGCCGCGCGCCGCCGACGAGCCGGCCGCGTCACCGATCGACCGCGCACGTCCGGGCACGGCCGGCCGCGCCGCCCGTGTGCTGCTCGTCGACGACAACACCGATGCCGTCGAGGCGCTCGCCGAGCTGCTGCGGATGGAAGGCTACGAAGTCATCAGCGCCGAAAGCGCCGAAAGCGCGCTCGAGCGGGTCGAGGCGTTCCGGCCGCACGTCGCGCTGCTCGACATCGGTCTGCCGAAGATGAACGGGTATGACCTGGCCCGGGCCCTGCGCGCGCGGCCGAGCCTGCGCTCGCTGCGTCTGATCGCGCTGACCGGCTACGGCCGCGGGCCGGATCGGCAGCGCGCCTACGACGCCGGCTTCGACGAGCACTTCGTCAAGCCGGCACCGCTCGATGAACTGCTGGCGCGCCTGGCCGCGCTGGTGGAGCCCGAGACGAGCGCCGGCTGATGGACGCGTACGGCGAGCTCCACTACCTGCAGATCGACGAGCTGTCGCGGCTGCTCGCCGCGCGCAAGGTCTCGCCGGTCGAGCTGACCGAGGCGATGCTGCGCCGGATCGAGCGCCTCGACCCGGCGCTCAAGTCGTACGCCTGCGTAACGCCCGAGCTAGCGCTCGAGCAGGCGCGCCGCGCCGAGCAGATGATCGGCCGGCGCCAGATCCTGTCGCAGCTGCATGGCGTGCCGATCGCGGTGAAGGACCTCTGCCAGACCGAAGGCGTGGTGACCGCGGCGGGGATGCCGCTGCACCGCGACTTCGTGCCGACCTTCGATGCGACCGTGGTGCGCAAGCTCCGCGAGGCCGGCGCGGTGCTGCTCGGCAAGCTGCAGCTGACCGAAGGCGCGTTCGCCGATCACCACCCCGACATCCCGGCGCCGCTCAACCCGTTCCATCGCGATCACTGGTCGGGCGCGTCGTCGAGCGGCTCCGGTGTCGCGACGGCGGCGGGTCTCTGCTTCGGCTCGCTCGGCACCGACACCGGCGGCTCGATCCGCTTTCCATCGGCGGCGAACGGCAACACCGGGCTGAAGCCGACCTGGGGCCGCGTGTCGCGGCATGGCAGCTTCGAGCTGGCGGCGTCGCTCGACCACATCGGGCCGATGTGCCGGAGTGCGACCGACGCGGCGATCATGCTCGGCGCGATCGCCGGCGCCGACGCGAACGATCCGACCGCGCGCCTCGACCCGGTGCCCGACTACCTCGCCGCGGCCGACGCCGACCTGCGCGGCGTGCGGATCGGCTTCGACGAACGCTATGCGCTCGACGACGTCGACACCGACACGCGCCGCGCGGTCGAGGATGCGCTGGCGACCGTGCGCGGCCTCGGCGCCGAGATCGTCGGGCTGCGCTTTCCTGATGTGAAAGCCATGCTCGACGACTGGGGACCGGCCTGTGCCGTCGAGACCGCGGTCGCGCATGCGGCGACGTTCCCGGCGCGACGTGACGCCTATGGCCCGGGCCTCGCCGGCTTGATCGATGCCGGCCGCGCGCTCTCGGGTGTCGAGTTGCAGCGCATTCTGCTGCGCCGGCGCGACTTCACCGGCCGCGTGCACGCAACGCTCGCCCCGGTCGACGCGATGCTGCTGCCGGCGCAGCCGTTCGCCGCGCCGACGGTCGCACGGATGGCGACGCTCGGCAGCGTGCCGGCCGAGCTCAGCGCGCTGATCCGCTACACCGCACCGTTCTCGATGTCGGGGCACCCGACGATCACGCTGCCGGCCGCCTTCACCGGCTTGGGGCTTCCGATCGGCGCCCAGTTCGTCGGCAAGCACCTCGGCGAGGCGTCGATCGTGCGTGTCGCACGCGCGTTCCAGCGCGTCACCGAATTCCATCGCCGCCACCCGCGTCTCTGACCTTGGCATCCGACGCCCGGCGCGGAGGGTAAACATGAGTGTCGGAGCGCAACGCGCCGGCGTACGCTTTTGAACGGAGGGTGCGACGCAGCACAATGCGCGCACTGGCTGGCATAAAGACTGCAACCGATGCAGCGGCCGCCGCAGCGCCTGATCGCTCAGGCACTTCAATGGAGGAGACCCATGACCTTGCTGGCCTGGCTGTTCGGCCTGATCGTCCTCATCGTCGCGATCGCCGTCGCGGTCGCCTTCCTGAGCCGCTTCTACCGCAAGACGTCGCGCGACGTGGCGATCATCCGCACCGGCTTCGGTGGCCAGAAGATCGTGCTGTCGGGCGGCTGCCTCGCGCTGCCCTTCCTGCACAAGGTCGACGAGATCAACATGCGCACGATGCGCATCGAGGTGGTGCGATCGGGCCCGAAGTCGCTGATCACCGAAGACCGGATGCGGGTCGACGTCGAGCTCGAGTTCTACCTGCGCGTGCAGCCGACGATCGACGGCGTCGCGACCGCGGCGCAGGCGATCGGCTCGAAGTCGCTGAGCCCGGACGGCGTGCGCAACCTCCTCGAAGGCCGCTTCATCGATGCGATCCAGGCCACCGCGGCCGGCCTGACGATGGACTCTCTGCATGACCGGCGCGCCGAGTTCGTCCGGACGATCCGCGAGTCGGTGCGCGAGAACCTCGCGCACAGCGGCCTGCAGCTCGAATCGGTCTCGCTGACGCGGATGGACCAGGCCGCGTTCGCCGCGCTCGACGACAACAACGCGTTCAACGCGGTCGGCCTGCGCAAGCTCGCCGAGATCATCGCGACCAGCAAGAAGAAGCGCGCCGAGATCGAGGCCGATGCCGACGTGTCGGTGCGGCAGACCCAGCTCGAGGCGATCAAGCAGCGGCTGACGTTGTCGCGCCAGGAAGAAGAAGCGCAGATCGCGCAGCGCCTCGAGATCGAGAAGCTGAAGGCGTCGAGCGACGCCGACACCGCGCGCGCCCGCGAGCAGTCGATGGTGGCCTCGGAGAGCGCACGCATCGAGCGCGAGAAGGACACTCGCATCGCCGAGATCCAGAAGGCGCGCGAGCTGCGTCGCCTCGAGATCGAGGCCCAGCTCAATTCCGAAGTGCGCAAGATCGACAGCTCGATCGCGCTGTCGCTGAAGCACGCCGAGGAAGCCAAGGCGCAGGCCCAGGCCGAGCTGGCGCGGACCGAGATCGTGCTCGCGCAGGAGCAGTTGCAGACCGAGCGCGAACGCGCGGTCGCCGACCGCTCGCGCGAGATCGCATTGAAGCGCGAACAGGAGCGCGGCGAAGTCGAGACCTCGAAGGCGCAAAGCGAGACCGCAGTGCTGCTGATGACGGCAAAGGCCGAAGCCTCGGCGACGACCACGCGCGCCGAAGCGCAGCGCATCCGCCTGACCGCCGAGTCGGAAGGCACGCGCGCACTCATCGACGCCGAGAACTCGCGCAGCAGCGAGCTGATGCGGATGCAGCTCGAGCAGTACCGCCTCGACCGGATGCCCGAGATCATCGGCCAGATGATGAAGCCGGCCGAGAAGATCGACAGCATCCGGATCCACCAGGTCACCGGCTTCGGCGGCTCGTCGACGCCCGGCGGTCAGGCCAACGGTGGCGGCGACGGCGGCGCGGCGCGCTCGCCGGTCACGCAGGTGATGGACAGCATCCTCGGCATGGCGCTGCAGCTGCCGGCCCTGAAGAGCATCGGCGAGTCGATCGGCGTGGACCTGTCCGCAGCGGTCGGACCGGCCTCCCACAGCGCGGACCCGCCCTCGGGCGGCCCGGCTTCCTCCGGCAACAAGGCGCTGCCGAAAGGCTGACGCTGCGTTACCCGTCCTCGTCGTCGTCACGCAGCCACCCGACCCCCAAAACACCAGGAGAAGACCATGTCCTTTTCGCGTCGTCACTTCCTCGCCTCGGCTTCCAGCGTCGCCGCCGGCAGCGCCATCCCGTTCGGCCATGCGCTCGCGCAAGGCGCGCCGATCAAGCTCGGCTCGGTGCTCGACAACTCCGGCAACCTCGATGCCTACGGCAAGCCGATGGTGATGGCGACGACGCTCGCCGCCGAGGAGATCAACGCCGCCGGCGGCCTGCTCGGCAGGAAGATCCAGGTCGTCCAGTACGACAGCCAGTCCGACATCGCGCTCTACACCAAGTACGCGCAGCAGCTCGCGCGCGACGACAAGGTCGACGTGGTTCACGGCGGCATCACCTCGGCATCGCGCGAGGCGATCCGCCAGACCTTCCGGCGCGCCAACATCCTCTACTTCTACAACGTGCTGTACGAAGGCGGCGTCTGCGACCGAAACTGCTTCGTCACCGGCACGACGCCGGCGCAGGCGGTCGAGCCGATCGTCGAGATCTCGCAGAAGCAGTGGGGCAAGAAGGTCTACGTGCTCGCCGCCGACTACAACTACGGCCAGATCACGGCCAAGTGGGTCGCGCACTACGTCAAGCAGCGCGGCGGCTCGGTGCTTCAGACCGACTTCTTCCCGCTCGACGTCGCCGACTTCGGCTCGACGATCGCCAAGATCCAGGCGGCCAAGCCGGATTCGGTCTGCGCGGCGCTCGTCGGCGGCGCCCACCTCTCGTTCTTCCGCCAGTGGGCCGCGTCCGGGATGAACAAGAAGATTCCGCTGTATTCGACGACCTTCGGCGTCGGCAACGAGCACCTCGCGCTCTCGCCCGCCGAGGGCGACGGCATCCTGATCGCCGGCAACTACAGCCAGGAGGATCCGTCGCCCGCGAACAAGGACTTCCTCGCCCGCTGGGCCAAGCGCTTCGGCGACACCAAGATCGTCCACGAGATCTCGGTCTCGCAGTACCAGGGCATCAAGCTCTGGGCGGAGGCGGTCAAGAAGGCCGGCTCGCTCGATCGCGACAAGCTGATGAAGGTGCTCGAGTCCGGCATCGGCATCGAGGGGCCGGGCGGCCTCGTCAAGATGGACCCCGCCACGCACCACGCCTCGCTCGACATCAAGGTGATGGAGGTCAAGGGCCAGAAGCTGACGATCAAGCAGGCATTCAAGCAGCGCCCGCCGAGCGATACCGCGGCGTCGTGCAACCTGACCAAGAACCCGAACGAGAACAAGCAGTTCGAGGTGACGATCTAGGAAACCGACGACGACCCGAGCGGACTCCCCCTTGGACTACGCCGCCGTCGTCTTTCTCGAGATCCTCTACATGATCGCCTTCCTCGCGCTGATCAGCGCGGGGCTGGCGGTGGTGTTCGGGATGATGCGCGTCATCAACCTCGCGCACGGCGAGTTCGTGATGATCGGCGGCTACACGACGATCTTCTGCAACCGCGCCGGCATCGACATCTGGTTCGCGATGCTGGTGCTGGCGCCGCTCGTCGTCGGCATCCTCGGGTTGCTGGT
>JBDSAB010000138.1:0-2580 GCA_039922395.1 Caldimonas sp. | reverse complement strand
AACAACCCGACCGCGCCGAACAAGCCGGTCGCGTTGATGATGGTCTACAACAACACGCCGGCCGCGGTGCTGGCGCTGAAGAAGTCGGGCATCAAGACACCGGCCGACCTCACTGGCAAGAAGATGGGCGCGCCGGTCTTCGACGGCGGCCGCAAGGCGTTCCCGATCTTCGCGAAGGCGAACAACATCGGTGCGGTGACCTGGACCTCGATGGACCCGCCGCTGCGCGAGACGATGCTGGTGCGCGGCGACATCGACGCGATCACCGGCTTCGCGTTCACGTCGCTGCTCAACCTCGAGGCGCGCGGCGTCAAGGCCGAGGACATCGTCGTGCTGCCGTACCAGAGCCACGGGGTCAAGCTGTACGGCAACGCGGTGATCGCGAGCGAGGAGTTCCTGAAGAAGAACCCCGAGGCGGTCAAGGCGTTCCTGCGCGCCTTCACGCGAGGCGTGAAGGACGTCATCGCCGACCCGAAGGGCGCGATCGCGACCGTCAAGGCGCGCGACGGCATCATCAACGAGGAGCTCGAGCTGCGCCGGATGAAGCTGGTGATCGACAGCGTGATCCTGACCCCGGATGCAAAGGCCGAAGGCTTTGGTTCGGTGATGGCGCCGCGCCTCAGCCTGATGGCGAGCCAGGTGTCCGATGCATTCGCGACCAAGGAACGCGTCAAGGCCGACGTGATCTGGAACGGCGGCTTCCTGCCGACGGCGGCCGAGCGCGACATCTTCAAAGTCGCGAAGAAGTGACGGCCTTCGTCGCCTTCGACGACGTCTGGCTGGCCTACAACGACGAGCTGCTCGCGGCCCGGCAGTTCGCCGTCGAGGCGATCTCGCTGCGCGCCGAACCGGGCGAGTTCATCGCGATCGTCGGCCCGTCGGGCTGCGGCAAGTCGACCTTCATGAAGCTCGCGACCGGGCTGCGCATGCCGTCGAAGGGCACGGTGGTGGTCGACGGCCGCCAGGTCAGCGGGCCGCTCAAGATCACCGGCATGGCGTTCCAGTCGTCGTCGCTGCTGCCGTGGCGGACGACGCTCGACAACGTGCTGCTGCCGCTCGAGATCGTCGAGCCGCACCGCTCGAACTTCCGCAGCCAGCGCGGCGCCTTTGCCGACAAGGCAAGAAAGCTGCTGCAGAGCGTCGGCCTCGGCGGCTACGAGGACAAGTTTCCTTGGCAACTGTCGGGCGGCATGCAGCAGCGCGCGTCGATCTGCCGCGCGCTGATCCACGAGCCGAAGATGCTGCTGCTCGACGAGCCGTTCGGCGCGCTCGATGCGTTCACGCGCGAGGAGCTGTGGTGCATCCTGCGCGACCTCTGGTCCGCGCAGCGCTTCAACGTGATCCTCGTGACGCACGACCTGCGCGAGGCGGTGTTCCTCGCCGACACCGTCTACGTGATGAGCAAGAGCCCGGGCCGGATGCTGGTCCGGCGCGAGATCCCGCTGGCGCGCCCGCGTGATCTGGAGGTGACCTACGAGAAGGACTTCGGCGACATCGTCCACGAGCTGCGCGCCCACATCGGCTCGATTCGGAAGCCGCTCGTCGGCGCCACGCCATGACGCCGCGCGAGCGCGAGCGCTACGCGCCGTGGCTGCTGCTGGTCATCGTGCTGGTGCTGTGGGAGGCGATCTGCCGCGGCTTCGGCATCTCCGAGTTCATCTTCCCGAGCCCGAGCCGGATCGCGAACCAGCTGGTCGAGTTCCGCGGCGTGATCGCCGGCCATGCCTGGCGCACGTTCTGGGTCACGATGGTCGGCTTCGGCCTCTCGATCGTCGTCGGCACCCTCCTCGGCTTCGTGATCGGCAGCTCGCGGATGGCCTATGCCGCGATGTACCCGTTGATGACCGGCTTCAACGCGATCCCGAAGGCCGCCTTCGTGCCGATCCTCGTGGTCTGGTTCGGCATCGGCGTGGGCCCGGCGGTGCTGACCGCGTTCCTGATCTCGTTCTTCCCGATCACCGTCAACATCGCGACCGGTCTCGCGACCATCGAGCCCGAGCTCGAGGACGTGCTGCGCGTGCTCGGCGCGAAGCGCTGGGATGTGCTGATCAAGATCGGCCTGCCGCGCTCGATGCCCTACTTCTACGCATCGCTGAAGGTCGCGATCACGCTCGCCTTCGTCGGCACCACGGTCTCGGAGATGACTGCCGCGAACGAGGGCATCGGCTACCTGCTGATCTCGGCCGGCTCGTCGATGCAGATGGGCCTGGCGTTCGGCGGCCTGGTCGTGATCGGCGCGATGGCGATGATCATGTACGAGCTGTTCGCGGTGATCGAGAAGCGCACGACGGCCTGGGCGCATCGCAGCGCGGGCGGGGCTTGACGGCTCAGCTGGCCTGACGCCGCGCGCGGGCATCGCGGCCATCGGTCAGCGCCGACGCGCGGGCCGGCGTCACCCCCGCCACCCGGCAACAATCCGCACATGAACAACGCCGCCGCCCCGACCGCCGACAGCCGCAGCGAACCGACCGACGCGCAGGTCGTCGCGATGCTCGAACGCGCGCACGGCCTGGCGCGGCGCGCGATGGAGGCCGGGCACCATCCGTTCGGCGCGATGCTCGTCGCGGCCGACCACGAGAC
>JBDSAB010000137.1:0-4585 GCA_039922395.1 Caldimonas sp. | reverse complement strand
GATCCCGAAGCGGCCGTAGACGCTCTCCTGGATCGCGCGCGCCAGGGTCATCACCTCCGAGCCGATCGCCGCGCCGCGGTTGACGAGCACCAGCGCCTGCTTCTCGTAGACGCCGGCCTGGCCGACGCTCTTGCCCTTCCAGCCGCAGGCGTCGATCATCCAGCCCGCTGCGAGCTTGACGCTGCCGTCCGGCAAGGGGTAGTGAACGATCTCGGGGTCGCGGCCGATGATGTCCCGGCACTGCTCCGGCGTGACGACCGGATTCTTGAAGAAGCTGCCGGCATTGCCGACCGCCGCCGGGTCGGGCAGCTTCGCGCGGCGGATTGCGCAGACCCAGTCGAACAGCTGGCGCGCATCGGGCGCCTCGATGCCGGTCTCGGCGATCTTGCGCTGGATGTCGAGGTAGCCGAGCACCGGCTGCCACGGCCGTGGCAGCCGGAAGCGCACGCGGGTGATGACGCTGCGGCCGGCGAGCGAGTGCTTGAACACGCTGTCGCGGTAGCCGAAAGCGCAGATCGGCGCGTGCAAGGTCACGCTGCGGCCGGTCACCAGGTCGACGGCGTCGAGCGACTCGAATCGGTCTTTCAACTCGACCCCGTAGGCGCCGATGTTCTGGACCGGCGCAGCGCCGACCGAGCCGGGAATCAGCGCGAGGTTCTCCAGGCCGAAATAGCCCTGCGCGATCGTGTACGCAACGAAGTCGTGCCAGTTCTCGCCGGCACCCGCCTCGACGATCCAGGCGTCGGCGCGCTCCTCGACGATGCGCATCCCGCGCACCTCGACCTTCAGCACAATCTGCGGCATGTCGCGCGTCAGGATGATGTTGCTGCCGCCGCCGAGGATGAACTTGGCGGCGAGGCCGAGCTTCGGGTCGTCGACCACCCGGCGGACGTCGGCGTCGCTCGCAACCCGCACCAGAGTGTGCGCAACCGCCGGTAGACCGAACGTGTTGTAGGGTTTGAGGCTGACGCCCGACTCGATTTGCATGGGAGAATTTTCACCGATTCCCGTCACCGGATGTGCGCCATGCCGAGCTTCGATGCCGTCCTCGAACCCAATCTCGTTGAAGTCAAGAACGCGGTCGATCAGACCGCCAAGGAGATCGGCACGCGCTTCGATTTCAAGGGCTCGTCGGCCCGCACCGAGCTGAAGGAGAAGGAGCTGACGATCTGGGCCGACAGCGAGTTCCAGATCGGCCAGGTGATGGACATCCTCGTCGCCAAGTTGACCAAGCGCAGCGTCGACGTCCGCTTCATCGACCGCAGCGCGAAGATCGAGAAGATCGGGGGTGACAAGGTCAAGCAGTTGCTGATCGTCAAGAGCGGCATCGACACCGAGACCGCGAAGAAGATCCAGACCCTCGTCAAGCAGAGCAAGCTGAAGGTGCAGGCCGCGATCCAGGGCGACACGGTGCGCGTGACCGGCACCAAGCGCGACGACCTGCAGGGTGCGATCGCGCTGATCCGCAAGGACATCGCCGACGCGCCGCTCTCCTTCACGAACTTCCGCGACTAGGGCCTGTTAACGCTGTGGGAAGGCTCGCGTGTCCCTGCAAACGGTCGCCCGCAAGGCGCGCGGCGCCGCCCAGGCTGGCCGCCTGGGCAAGCCGCGTAACGCGGCGGGCGACCGTTTGCAGAGAGCACCCGAAGGGCCGGCGCAGCCCGAGGCACAGGGCGGCGTTGCGCCGCTTGCCCGGGCGGCCAGCCCGGGCCGCGCGACGCGCCTTGCCCTGCGCCTCGGGCTACACCGGCGCGAGCCTTCCCATAGCGTTAACAGGCCCTATGAAAGAGCCCCCACGCCCACTGCGTTCGCTGCCCCTCGAGGGGGCGCTTCAGCGCCTTCGGGCGGCGGGGCGGCACTGACGTGACCCGCCGCCTCACCGCGGCCTGCGCCGCGCTGCTGCTCGGTGCACCGACCGGCTGGGCGCAGACGGTCTCGCTCGGCGGCACCTTCGGCGACAAGGCGCTGCTCGTCATCGACGGCAGCCCGCGCACCCTGGCAGTCGGGGCCAAGGTCAACGACGTGCGCCTCGTCAGCGTGCAGGGCGGCGACGCGATCGTCGAGGTCAAGGGCAAGCGTGTCGCGCTGACGCTCGGCGGGGCGCAGGTCAATCTTGGCGGCAGCCCGGCAGCCGAGAGCCGGACCGGCCAGATCGTGCTGACCGCCGACGGCGCCGGCCACTTCTTCACCAACGGCACGATCAACGGCAAGACGGTGCGCTTCCTGGTCGACACCGGCGCCACCAACATCGGCATCGGGCAGGCCGAGGCCGAACGGCTCGGGATCGACTACCGCGCCGGCCGGCGCGGCTTCAGCGGCACCGCGAACGGCGCGGTGCCGGTCTACATGGTGCCGATCGGCAGCGTGCGAATCGGCGAGGTGCAGGTCTACAACGTCGAGGCGACGGTGCTGCCGGCGACGATGACGCACGTGCTGCTCGGCAACAGCTTCCTGACGCGCTTCCAGATGAAGCGCGAGAACGACACGCTCACGCTCGAGCGCCGGTTCTAGCGCCAGCAGCGCGACGGCCGATCAGGCCGCCTTCGCCAGCGGCGGCAGCGCAGCGGCTTCCTCGCGCTGGAAGGCGAGGTGGTCCTTCAGCACCATATACAGCGACTTGTCGGAGATGCCGAGCGCCGCCGCGGTCATCTCGCGCTTGCCGAGGTGCTCGAACGTCGCCAGGGTGACGCGCCGCTTCACGTCCTTCAGGCTGAGGCCGAGCGGCAGCGAGATCGCGGGCGCATCGGCGATGACCTCCTCCTCGGGCTGCGGCAGGCACGGATCGCCGATCAGCGCGCCCGGCGCCATCAGGTAGGCGCGGTAGACGATGTTGCGCAGCTCGCGAACGTTGCCCGGCCAGCAGTAGTCGCCGAGGCGAGCCAGCGCTTCCGGTGTGAACGACTTCTGCCGCCCCTCGACGCTCGAGATCTCGCGCAGGAAATGGCCGGCGATCAGGCCGATGTCGTCGAGGCGGTCGCGCAGCGGCGGCATCTCGATCGGGAACACGTTGAGCCGGTAGAACAGGTCGGCGCGCAAGGTGCCCGCATCGACCGCCTTCTCGGGGTCCTTGTTGGTCGCTGCGAGGATGCGCACATCGACCTCGCGCGTCTGCGTCGAGCCGACTCGCAGCAGGGTGCCGCTCTCCAGCACCCGCAGAAGCCGGACCTGCAGGTCGGCCGGCATCTCGGTCACCTCGTCGAGGAACAGGGTGCCGCCGTTCGCGCGCTCGAAGAAACCGATGTGCTGGCGGTCGGCGCCGGTGAAGCTGCCCTTCTCGTGGCCGAACAATTCGCTCTCGATCAGCTTCGGCGAAATGGCGCCGCAGTTGACGGCGAGAAAGTGCTCGCCGCGGCGCCGGCTCAGGTCGTGGATCGTCTTGGCAACGACCTCCTTGCCGGTGCCGCTCTCGCCGGTGATCAGCACCGCGGCGCCGGTCCGCGCGACGCGCGACATCCGGTCGTAGACGCGCCGCATCGGCACCGAACGCCCCCAAAGCTGGCCGAAGTGTCCGCGCGTCTCGACGTCGTCGGCGAGGTCGCCGATCTCGCTGTTGAAGGCGGCCGGCGGCGCGAGGCGGGTCAGCACGGCCTGCAGCTGCAGCTCGGAGACGGGCTTCGTCAGGTAGTCGGCGGCATGCAGTCGCAGCGCTGCGATCGAGCTGTCGATGGTGGGCCGATCGGCCAGCAGCACGACCTCGGCGCCGGCGAGCAGCCCGCCCTCCTCGAGCAGCTGCATGCCGTTGCCGTCGGGCAGACGCACGTCGACAAAGGCGATGTCGGGTTTTTGCAGCGCGATCTGGCCATGGGCCTCACGCAGCGAGCGCGCGGTCGCGCAGGTGAAGCCGCTGGCGGCGGCCACACCGGCCAGGCGCTCGGCAGCCACGTGGTCTTCGTCAACGATCAGGATATGTCGCATCGGGCAAAGATGGAAAGCAGTCGGTTCGGAGTCAAGGTAAGTAGAGTCCCTGAGTCGGCTGGCGTCTGTCGGAAAGGGACTACTCGCCGAGTGAGCCCCGTCTCACGTCCGGCGACTTCCGGCCGGCACGACGCCGCCGTAACCGCCGGCGCCTTTCGAAAGGCGGCACGGTAGTCGCAATCGTGGCGCGTGCCTGTGACAAATCGTTGAATCGCACGATCGTGCTAAAACATCGGCTGGCATTGGGACGGGAGCTCCGCATGGACCTGAATTTCACCTCCGAGGAACTCGCGTTCCGCGAGAAGATCCGCGGCTGGGTCGCCGAGCACCTGCCGAAGGACATCAGCCACAAGGTGCATAACGCGCTGCGCCTGTCGCGCGACGATATGCAGCGCTGGGCCCAGATCCTCGGCAAGCAGGGCTGGCTCGGCTGGGGCTGGCCGAAAGAATTCGGCGGGCCGGGCTGGAACGCGATCCAGCGTCATTTGTTCGAAGAGGAATGCGCCCTCGCCGGCTCGCCCCGCGTGGTGCCGTTCGGCCCGGTGATGGTCGCGCCGGTCATCATGGCCTTCGGCACACCCGAGCAGCAGAAGCGCTTCCTGCCCGGCATCGCGAGCGGCGAGGTCTGGTGGAGCCAGGGCTACAGTGAGCCGGGTTCGGGCTCCGACCT
>JBDSAB010000136.1:0-4478 GCA_039922395.1 Caldimonas sp. | reverse complement strand
AACATCGTGCCGAGGCCGATCGCCAGGTAGCAGCACCAGATCACCCAGGCCGGCGGCAACGCATCGCCGGCTGCGGAGTAGCCGGTCGCGATCAGCAGCATCCAGATGATGCCGATCGTCTTCTGTGCATCGTTGCCGCCATGGCCCAGGCTGTACAGGCCGGCCGAAACCAGCTGCATGCGGCGGAACAGGTTGTCGACCTTGAGCGGTGACGCGCGCCGGAAGATGTTGGCGACCGCGACCATCGACAGCGAGCCGAGCAAGAAGCCGAGCAGCGGCGAAATGAAGATGAACAGCACCGTCTTGCCGACCCCGCCGAGGACCAGTGCGCCGAAGCCGGCTTTCGCGATGACCGCGCCGACGATGCCGCCGATCAGCGCATGCGACGAGCTCGACGGAATGCCGTACCACCAGGTCACGAGGTTCCAGAAGATCGCCCCGATCAACGCGCCGAAGACGACATGGTGATCGACGACGCCGGGCAGCACGATGCCCTTGCCGATCGTCGCCGCAACGTTCAGGTGGAAGATGAAGATCGCCAGCACGTTGAAGAACGCGGCGAAGACGATGGCCTGCTGCGGCTTCAGCACGCCGGTCGAGACGACGGTGGCGATCGAGTTCGCGGCGTCGTGAAAGCCGTTCATGAAATCGAACGCGATCGCCAGCGCAACCAGCGCCGCGACGACCCAGAAACCGACCTCGATCGTGTTCATCGAGCCGAGCGGATGCGCGCGCTTGCCATCAGGAGTTCTCGAGGACCACGCCTTCGATCAGGTTGGCGACGTCCTCGCAGCGGTCGGAGATCGACTCGAGAAGCTCGTAGATGGTCTTCAGCTTGATCAGCTCGCGGACGTCCTTCTCCTCGCGGAACAGCTTCGACATCGCGGCGCGCATCACCCGATCGGCATCCGATTCGAGGCGATCGATCTCTTCGCAGGTCTTGATCGCCGCTTCGGCCGTCGCCGGCTGGCTGATGCTGGGCAGCAGCGAGACCGCGTGCTGCACCCGCTCGCAGCAGCGCGCGCTGATGTCGCCGAGCCGCAGCACCTCCTCCGTCATCGCCTTCACGTCGTACAGCGACATCGTCTCGGTCGCGTCCTGGAGCAGATCGAGGATGTCGTCCATCGCGTTGATGAGCTGGTGGATCTGTTCGCGATCGATCGGCGTGATGAAGGTCTTGTGAAGCAGCCGATTGACCTCCGCCGTGATCCGGTCGGCCTGACGCTCGAACGTATTGACCTCGGTCGTGTAGCGCTCGCGAAGCTCGAGATCGGCGTAGTTGCGGATCAGCAGGATGAACGAGCGCGCGCCGTCGGCGATGAAGGCCGCGTGCTGGTTGAAGAGCTCGAAAAAGTTGCCTTCGCGCGGCAACAACTTGCCGAACAGCATGGATGTCTCCCGGGATTCGAAACGGACAAGGGGCGGAGTGCCGCCGCTTCGGGATCGTCGATCGGTCGTCGATGCGAACGCAGGGAAGTGTACGTCCCGGGGTCACACGAAGCGCTCAGTCAGCGCGCCGCCGCCTCCCACATCGAGGTACCCCCGAAGCCCATGAAACGCGGCGAGGCGATCGAGCAGCAGCGCGAAATCGGCCTCGCGTTCGGCCGGGTTGAAGTGCTCGGTCGCGACGGCGAACACCGGCGCGCCGTCGTAGTTCTGAAAGTGCGCGGCGTAGCCTTCGGCAAGCCGCTCGAGGTAGTCGGGCGCAATGCCCTGCTCCATCGAGATCGCACGGCGGCGGATGCGCTGCAGCAGCGTCGGTGTCGGCGCCTGCAGCCAGATCACGAGGTCGGGCTCCCGCACGCGCAGCGCGAGGTGCGCGACCATCTGGCGATACAGGCGATGCTCCTCGTCGCTGAGGTTGAGCCGCGCGAAGATCGCGTCCTTCGCGAACACGAAGTCGCTGACCACCGGCGCGCCGAAAATGCTCGGCTGCGCCAGCACCTGCATCTGCTCCCAGCGCTGGAGCAGGAAGAACAGCTGGGTCTGGAACGCGTAGCCCGGCATGTCGGCGTAGAAGCGCTGCAAGAACGGGTTCTCGGCCGGTCGCTCGAGCATCGGCTCGGCACCGAGATGCTTCGCCAGCCGCGCCGCAAGCGTGCTCTTGCCGACGCCGATCGGACCTTCGACCGCGATGTGGCGAAAGCGCTCGAGGCCGATGCTCATGGCGTCAGAGTCTATCGATCCGCTGGTCGGCGACCATCGCCAGAAGATCGGCGATGCGACCCCGTCGCGGCACGACGAGGTCCGGCGCGAGTTCGGCCAGTGGGCGCAGGACAAAGACCCTCTCGTGAAGCCGCGGATGCGGCACCTGCAACGCGGGTAGCGCCATCTCCTGCTCCCCGTACAGCAGCAGATCGAGATCGAGCGTTCGCGGCGCGTTCGGAACCGAGCGCACGCGCCCGTGGGCAGCTTCGATAGCCTGGAGTTCCTGCAGCAGTGCGAGCGGTGCCAGTGCGGTGCGCATCTCGACGACCGCGTTCAGGTAATCCGGCCCCTCGGCTCCGATCGACTTGCTGCGGTACATCCCTGAAGTCCGCAACACCGTACTGGCGGGCAATGTCGCGAGAGCGTCGATGGCGCTGTCGATCGTTCGTCGGCGGTCGCCGAGGTTGGCGCCCAGCCCGACGTAGGCGATAACGGAGGCGGGGGCATTCGCCCGGTCGCGCACGTCGCTCCCGGGCATGGTCACCGCTGCTTCATGGGAGCGAAATACCCGGCTGCCGTGTCGTGTGTCTGGCATGGGCGGCGAACCAGATACCGCAGTCATGCAACCGTTCTTGGCTACTCGACCGGCGAGCGCTCCGTTTGATCGGCCTGCTCGGGCGCATCGCCCGCAGCCCCGGCGGGCTTGCGCCGTCGCCGGCGGCGCTTGCGGGCCGGCGCGGCGTCCGCCTCGCCAGTCGCTTCCCGCTCCCCAGACTCACCGGTGGCTCCTCGTCCTTCCACCGCGACGGGCGGATCCCGCCCTTCGGCATCGGGACGCGGCGCCCGGCGCGGCCCGTCACGACCACGCAAAGCGTTCAGGAGGCGATGGCGCTCGTCGGCGTCGGCTTGCGCAAAGCTTTCCCACCAACGCGCCAGCTCTGGATCGACTTCACCCGCCTCACCTCGCAGCCGCAGGAAGTCGAGGCCGGCGCGAAAGCGCGGCTGCTCGACCATGGTCAGCACGGCATTGCCGGCACGCCGCTCGAGCCGCGGCTGCATCATCCAGATCTCACGCATGTCGGCGGCCAACCGGCCCCGCCCCGAGATGTCGCCGATGCGCGCATCGAACACCGCATCGATCGCCTGCTGCAAGGCTTGGTAAGCCGGCTCGCCCGCCGCGAGCTGCTGCTGCCAGCGGCTTTGCACGTCGTGCCACAGCATGCTGGCGAGCATGAAGCTCGGCGCGACCGGCCGGCCGTTGGCGACCCGAGCGTCGGTGTCGGCGAGCGCAAGCTGCACGAACTTCTCGCGGCCGTCGTGGCGCTGCGCCTCGTCGAGCGCGACGTCGAGGACCGGGAACACGCCGCGGTGCAGCCCCTGCTTCCTGAGCTCGACGATGCTGGCGAGCGCGTGGCCGGTCTGCAGCAGCTTGATCATCTCGTCGAAGGTGCGCGACGGCGGCACGTTGTCGAGCAGCGCCGCCATCTCCTTGATCGGCGCGCGTGTCTTCGGCTCGATCTCGAAGCCGAGCTTGGCCGCGAACCGGACGACGCGGATGATGCGCACCGGGTCTTCGCGGTAGCGCGTAGCCGGGTCGCCGATCATGCGCAGCAGCTTCTTCTTCGCGTCCTTGATGCCGCCGTGGTAGTCGACGACGACTTCGCGCACCGGGTCGTAGTACATCGCGTTGATCGTGAAGTCGCGCCGCGCAGCGTCCTCGCTCTGCGGACCCCAGACGTTGTCGCGCAGCACCCGGCCGCTGGCATCGACGACATGGCTCTTGCCGGCCATCGCCGTTCGCGACGTCTTGTCGTTGCCCTCGACCTGCTCGGCGGCCGCTGCGTCGAGGAACGCCCGGAACGTCGACACCTCGATCACTTCGCTGAGCCCGCGATCCTGGCGGCCGCGACCGAACACGACGTGGACGATCCGGAAGCGCCGCCCGATGATGAAAGCACGCCGGAACAGGCCCTTCACTTCCTCGGGCGTCGCGTTGGTCGCAACGTCGAAATCCTTCGGCCGCAGGCCGAGGATCAGATCGCGGACGGCGCCGCCGACGATGTAGGCCTCGAAGCCGGCCGCGGCCAGCGTGCTGACGACCTTCGCGGCGCGCTCGTCGACCAGCGAAGGGTCAATGCCGTGTTCGCTCTTCGCCACCTCGACGCGCTTGCCGCGCGGGACTTTGGCGGGCTCGGCCGCAGAAGACTTGCCGAGCAGCTTGTCGATGAATTTCTTGATCATTCGAACAGGTTCAGGATGCGCCAGCCACGTTCGCGCGCGATCGCCTCGAGCGCTTGTGACGGGTTGGTCGCGACCGGCTCGGTGGCACG
>JBDSAB010000135.1:0-3214 GCA_039922395.1 Caldimonas sp. | reverse complement strand
TCAAGGCCGTCTCGAACGACCTCGAGTTCAAGCGGCGCTGGCGCATCGGCACGGTCAACTCGATCAACTGGGCGCGCCTGCTCGCGCAGGTCGTCTACTACTTCGCCGGCTACCTGCAGGCCACGCCTGCCCGCGGCACGGGTCGCGGACCCCTGCCGACGGTGAGCTTCGCGGTGCCGTCCGGCAACTTCGGGAACATCTGCGCCGGCCATGTGGCCCGCATGATGGGTTTGCCGATCCGCCGCCTGGTGCTGGCGACGAACGAGAACAACGTGCTCGACGAGTTCTTCCGCACCGGCACCTACCGCGTGCGACGTGGCGACGAGACGCATGAAACCTCGAGTCCGTCGATGGACATTTCGAAGGCGTCGAACTTCGAGCGCTTCATCGCCGATCTGGTCGGTCGCGACCCTGCGCGCGTGAAGGCGCTGTTCGAGGACGGCGTCGGTCGCACGGGCGCTTTCACGCTGAGCGCAGCCGAGTTCGACCGCGTCGCCGGCTTCGGCTTCGTCTCCGGGTCGAGCACCCATGCCGACCGCATCGCGACGATTGCCGACACGCACCGACGCTTCGATAAGGTGATCGACACCCACACCGCCGACGGTGTGAAGGTGGCCCGCGAGCACCTTGAACCCGGCGTGCCGATGATCGTGCTCGAAACCGCGTTGCCCGCCAAGTTCGCGGCGACCATCGTCGAAGCGATCGGCATCGAGCCGCCGCGGCCGGCCGCCATGCGCGGACTCGAAGACCTGCCGCGGCGCTTCGCCACGATGAAGGCCGACGCCGGCGCGGTGCAGCGTTTCATCGCCGAGAACGCGTGATGCGGGTCGTCGGCTTCAGCGGCTATTCGGGCTCCGGCAAGACCACGCTGGTCGAGCAGCTGGTCAGCCGCTTCGCACTCGCCGGGCAGCGGGTGTCGGTCGTCAAGCATGCGCACCACGATTTCGACATCGACCAGCCGGGCAAGGATTCCTGGCGCCATCGACAGGCCGGCGCATTCGAGATCGTCATCGCGTCGAATCGGCGTCTCGCGAAGATCCGCGAGTTCGAGGTTCACGCCGATCCGACCGCGCACCAGCTGCTGGCAGAGCTCGTGGAATGCGACTGGGCGCTGGTCGAGGGGTTCAAGCACGCCGATCTGCTGAAGATCGAGGTCTGGCGTGCATCGACCGGTCAGCCGGTGCAATATCCGAACGATCCGTTCGTCGTCGCGATCGCGACCGACAGTCCCGATCGGCTGCCGGTGCCGACCGGCCTGCCGCTGTTCGATCTGAATGCGCCCGACGCGATCGCGGAGTTCCTGCTGAGCCATGCCGAACGCCATGAATACACCACCCCGGACCGGCTCGTCGCCGCTGCTGACGCTCGATGAGGCGTTGAGCCGGCTGCTCGACGCGGTCGGGCCCGTCGGTGCGCCGGAGACGGTCTCGACCTTCGATGCCCGCGGCCGGGTGCTCGCCAACGACGTCAGTTCGAACCTCGACATCCCGTCTGCCGACAACACGTCGATGGACGGTTATGCGGTGCGCTGTGCTGACGTGGCCCGCGCTGGTGTCGTGCTGCCGGTGAACCAGCGCATTCCGGCCGGCACGGTCGGCGCGCCGCTCGCCGCCGGTTCGGCGGCACGCATCTTCACCGGGGCGCTGGTCCCTCCCGGTGCCGACGCGGTCGTGATGCAGGAACAGTGCGAAGCGCTCGACGGCTCGGTGCGCATCGATACCGTCCCGCAACCGGGCCAGTGGATTCGCCGGCGCGGCGAGGACGTCCGCTCGGGCTCCGTCGTGCTGCCGGCCGGCACCCGCCTGACGCCCCAGGCGCTCGGCATGGCCGCATCGGTCGGCGCCGGGACGCTCTCGGTCGCGCCGCGGCCGCGGGTCGCGCTGTTCTCGACCGGCGACGAGCTGGCGATGCCCGGCGAGCCGCTGAAGCCAGGCGCGATCTACAACTCGAACCGCTACACGCTGCGCGGCCTGATCGAGGCGCTCGGCTGTGTCTGCGACGACCTCGGTATCGTGCCCGACAACCTCGGTGCGACGCGCGACGCGCTGCGCCGCGCAGCGGCCAGCAACCACCTGATCGTCACCTGTGGCGGCGTTTCGGTCGGCGAAGAAGACCACTTGAAGCCGGCGGTGCAGGCCGAAGGGCAGCTCGACCTCTGGCAGATCGCGATCAAGCCCGGCAAGCCGCTCGCCTTCGGGCAGGTCCGGCGCGAGGGCGGTGCGCCGGCGTGGTTCATCGGGCTGCCCGGCAATCCGGTGTCGAGCTTCATCACGTTCCTGCTCGCGGTGCGCCCATTCCTGCTGAAGCTGCAGGGCGCAACCGACCTGCAGCCACGGCCGATCCCCATGCGGGCCGATTTCGACTGGCCGAAGCCGGACCGCCGGCGCGAGTTCATGCGCGTCCGCCGCAACGCCCAAGGCGGGCTCGACCTGTTCTCGAACCAGAGCTCCGGGGTGCTGACGTCGGTCGTCTGGGGCGACGGCGTCATCGACAACCTGCCCGGAAAAGCAATCCGTGCCGGCGAGATGGTCGCTTACCTGCCGTTCGCCGAGTTGCTGGCATGAAGGTCGCGGTCCGCTATTTCGCGTCGGTGCGCGAAGCCCTCGGTTCGGGCGAATCGATCGAGGTCGAGCCCGGCGCGACCGTCGGCTCGGTCCGCAGCGCGCTGATCGCGCGCAATGCCGCGCATGCCGCGGCACTGCATCGGGGTCGTGCGGTCCGCAGCGCGCTCGACCAGGTGCTGTGCGACGAGGATGCCGTGGTCGGCGAGGGCGCCGAGATCGGCTTTTTTCCGCCGGTCACGGGCGGCTGAGATGGCGACGCCCCGGGTCACGGTCCAGCACGTCGACTTCGACCTGTCGACCGAGGTCGCGGCGCTTCGATCCGGCGACCCCGGCGTCGGTGCGATCGCAGCCTTCATCGGCACGGTCCGCGATCGCAACGACGGCCTCGGCGTCAGCTCGATGGAGCTCGAGCATTACCCGGGCATGACCGAGCGCGCGATCGAAGCGATGATCGACGAGGCGATGCGCCGCTTCGAGATTCGCCAGGCGCGCGTGATCCACCGGATCGGCCTGCTGCAGCCGCTCGACCAGATCGTGCTGGTCGTCGTGACCTCGGCGCATCGGCGCGCCGCGTTCGAAGGCTGCGAGTTCCTGATGGACTACCTGAAGACGCAGGCGCCGTTCTGGAAAAAGGAGCAGACGCCGTCCGG